>JBOHTC010000213.1:0-1791 GCA_050733495.1 Gemmatimonadaceae bacterium
CATCTGAGTCCTTTCGTTCATCTGAGTCCTTTCTGCTCGAGGGGAACGGATGTCGCTTCGGCGACCAGCCCCAGCGTCCGGCATGACGCTGGGGCTTACTTTTTTGGGCGTCCACGTCCGTTCGCGACGCGTATGTGAGCGCTATCCGTCTCATCATCCGCGGAAGCGCGCGCGATACTGGGGCGTCCCGCTAGCATTTCGAGGTCGCGCAGAGCGCGCACCTGCGGCAACGTCTCGACTTTCGCTGTCGCTTCAGCGAGCTTCCCGGCGACGATCTCCCAGGCCTGCTCGAGTTCGTGCTTTTTCTGATCGGAGCCGACGTACCTTTTCTTGCTTGGTTTCCCGTTGCGCACCGGTGTGTGCGCGTACCAATAGGGACCGTTTTCCTTGACCATGTGGAGCCGTAGCCTCGAACCGATCGGGATCCTCTCAACAAGCGCGAACGCGCGGTCGTGGGAAGGTCGCCGCTCCGGGAAGAGAGCGAGTGACGGTCTAGGATTTTTAGGTCGCCCCATGCGCACCTAACCAACACCACGATTCGGGCTGCGAAGTCAAATCCATGGGCTGATCGGGGGGAGGTCCCTCCGCGACCTAGGGAACGGGAAGGGGCCCTCTTAGGGGACTGGCTCGCAAGTTCCGGTGAAACCACTGCACGTGCCGGTCTTAAGGGGCAGACACGAAGACATCCCGCACTGCGTATTGTTCGTGCAGGGCTCTTCGCAGATCGAGTTGTTCCTCTCCGTGGCGAAGACACAACATCCGCTTGTGCACTGGCCCGGGCTGCAGCAGTCGTAGGGCTTGCCGTCGACCGGCTTACAGACGAACGGACCGACCGGATTCATGGCCGTATCCGTCTGCGGAGCGCAGCAGCGCGTCCTGCATTCGGCACCAGTTGCACAAATGCAGAGCTGATTTGTCGTGGAAGCTGGGTCCGCAGCGACGCACGCTCCAGCATCTCCATTGGGCGTACAGCACGACGCCGTCGTCTTCGTGCAATCGGCGCTCGAGTTGCATGATTGAGCGCACGATTTGTTCCCGAGAACGTCCGTCAGACAAACGGCGCCCGGAGAGCAGCATAAATCTCCGCACTTGGTCTGATCGGAAGAGCCACAGGCCTCGGAGCTTGCGGCGTCGTTCATGGCCGCGTCGGCGGCTCCGGAACTCGTGGGAGCAGACGAACAAGCCGACAACATGACGAGAGCGAATGCTGCGCGATTGATGGACATGGGACTTTTCTCCCCCACCCAAGTATCGAGGAAGAGACGTCGGGCCGTCCACAGCGCGTTAATGATCCTGCCGGGCTAATCGTCCATGGCGCCCACCGGAGAGGCCCCTGGTCCGGGCTCACGCTACACTAAAAGGTTACGAGCGATGGCTGCCCTGCGCGACGAATTCGAAGAGATCCTCTCCGCCGCTTCGGCGCGCGACCAAGCCGCGTACGCCACCTTCCTCGAAGGGCTCACGGACGCGGACAAGGGCATCGTCGCCGCGCATCTGATGTTCGCCCTCCTTCACACGGCGCTCGCCCAGTTCGCGGCGGCTTCTCGCGAGAAGTCTCGGCCGGTCTCCGTGGATCGAAGTCCTTACGGATCGTCGGTTCGCATCTACACGCCACACCACGCGGCGGTGTGCACGTGTTGGCTGCAGGACGACACGGTGATCGTGGAGCTGCTCGGCGGTCCGACGCGCGCCGACTGGCGCAAGCCTTGGAAGGCACCGCCCGACCCGGAACCCGCGAAGCTCTTCGCGGTGGTGCGGACGATCGCGAAGGAGATCGCCGTGCACCTCGTC
>JBOHTC010000214.1:0-1178 GCA_050733495.1 Gemmatimonadaceae bacterium
GTGCCGGGCTCCTGACTTCTGGCCACCGAGACGAAGTTTCATCCGGATGATGAGGATTTTGCCGGATTAAAACGGATCGCTCATCTTGGCGTGAGAGCGCATCTTCGCGGGCCGGATTTTTTGGGAACTGCCGCTCGGGCTGGCCTCTAACGCCACATGAAGATCTCTAAGGCTGAAGGCTGAGGCCGCACGCATACGCCTCGATGCAAATAAGCGCCAAGAGGCGCTCTCAATGCAAACAACAAAAAAATCAAAGCCCCGGCGCGAGGAGCTATAACACCATTGGGAGCGATCCGTTTAATCAGGCTAAATCCGCCTCATCCGGCCGAAACTTCGTCTCGGTGGCCTGAAGTCAGGAGCCCGGCGAGATGTGAGTATGAAGGCCGAGAGCTACAGCTGGATGCAGTGAGCTAAGAATCCCGTACGCCGAGCGTATAGGCGCAGATCCTGCACTTTGTGCGTGTACCGTAACAAGGAACCCCGAATGACAACGGCCCAGATGCACGAGATCAATTTCAGACACGACGTCGACAACGTGCTGTCCGAAGCCACGCAGCAGAAGCGTCTCGTCCTGCTCGATTTCAGCGCCGCGCCTATGTGAGGGGGCTGTGCTCGGCTGGATGCCGAGGTGTGGCCGGATGAGCGCGTGGTGAGTTTCGTCAATGAGAATTTCATTCCCGCGCGCGTGCACGTGAAGGACGATGCCGAAGCGTTTCGTCGCTACGGCGAGAAGTACAATGCGCAGTGGACGCCGACCATTCTCGAGCTCGATTCCGAGGGAGTCGAAGTCCACAGGATCGAGGGCTTTCTTCCGAACGACGATTTCCTGTCGCAGCTGATGCTCGGACGCGCGCACATCGATTTCAAGGCAGGCAAGTTTCCGGAAGCGGAGAAGCGCTTCCGCGAAATCGTCGATCAGCTGCCAAATACTGACGCCGCTCCCGAAGCTCTTTACTGGGCAGGAGTGTCGCGATACAAGGCGACGCACGACAACTCCGCCTTGAAAGCGACGGCGAAAGCGTTTGCCGATCGCTACCAGAATACCGCCTGGGCAAAAAAAGCGAGCATCTGGTAGTAGACAGGCGGGAAGCGGGAAGCGGGACGCGGGAAGCGGGAAGCGGGAGGCGGGAGGCGGGAAGCGGGAGGCGGGAAGCGGGAAGCGGGAAGCGGGAAGCGGG
>JBOHTC010000215.1:0-9071 GCA_050733495.1 Gemmatimonadaceae bacterium
GTTCTGTTTCCCGCTTCCCGCTTCCCGCTTCCCGCCCACCGCCCACCGCAACTACGGACTCGGCTGGTTCCCCGCTGAGGCGAGTTTATCCAGTCCGAGCATGTAGACCTCGAGACCGAGGTCTGGCAGAGTCCGGGAGTATCCGGCCACGAGTTGTTCCTTGTAGCGATCCAGATCGAAGTCGAAAAATCCCGATGGCCGTCGGTCCACGATCTCCATCTCTGCGTCGAGCATCAGCAGTTTTCCAAAGTGGAGCGTTCCGCCCTTGTAGAACATGAACGACGGCGCGGCAGTGTCAGGCGGAGAGAGCGGCGGAGCCGCATCCGGAGTGCCAAAGGTTTGCACCAGCTCGTTGCCCTCGACGCGAATGGCCGTCGCGTGTCCCTCGATAGCGGGCGGCGGAAGAATCATCGTAGGATCGAGGAAGAGATCGTTGCCCTTCACCGTCACGCCCTTCGCTTTGCGTAGATCGAGGATCTTCTCCAGCGTCAGCCCGAAGGCGCGCATCAGTGAGTTGCCATCGACGCCGAGTATGCGGCTGCGAACCGGATGAAGCCGGATGAGTCCCTCGGGCGTCACCGATACGTTTGCCGTGATCTCGAACGGGATGTCGATGATCTTATGCATGAAACCAGACTGTACGATTTGCGATCCCGAAGTCCGCACCTTGAGCTTCTTGAGCGGCGCGCCGGGATAGGCAAAGATGTGCTTGTTCATCAGTGTCGTGATGTCGTCGCCGTTCAATCCGATCTGAGCGTACTTCAGCTGGATGACGAACGAATTCTTGTCGTCGAACACGACGGGTCCGCCCTTGAAGGCGCGCATCTGTCCGCGCAGCGTCCGTATTCGGAGAGCCGCCTGCGGAATTACGAAGAAATTGACGTCGCGCATCGAGACCTGCGTCACGGAGTCCGACGCTGAAGTCGAATCCATCGCTTTTCCATCGGTCGATATGCTCGCCGGAGAACGCGTTGCAACTGCGGCGGCCGTAGTCGCCGATCGACTCTTTGAGGGATCTGCCGAGGAAGCGCTCGATTCCGCTCTCTTCGGGAATCCGGACTGCAGTGCGAGCGCGGATCCGCTAATGAGTACGAGGGGAAGAACGATGCGCCGCATTTACGAAAGAAGGAACGACAGGGTCGTCGATTGCAGTCTTCCACGCGCGAATGCATAGAGCCGGGGGGCGGACGGCATCCATGGCCGGGCAGGGGCTGCGACCTCTCCTATCGCCTCACCGCACGAGAGCGTATGTCTCGACCCACGGCGCTTCCCAGCCGCGCTCGAAAAGTCGCTGCAGTATCTTCGTCAGTCGCTCGTCCGCCGTGGCTAGGGGTTTTGTCCACTGGTCAGCGACCGGGACGAGGGTGTCGCCGTACACGCGACGAATCGTGAAACCCGCGTCGTCGAGCAGGCGGCGCATCGATCGCGCCGTGAATCCCTCGCGATATGGAAACCCGAGAAGGTTGTTGTGCGCCAACACCCGCTCTGCTATTCCAGCTAACGCGCCATCGAGATGGCGTCGCCAATAAGCGTAGAACCCTGCGTTGGGCACGCGAACCGCGAGCAGTCCGCCGTCGCGGAGCAAACGCCGGCAAATGATCGCTGCGCTCCGAACGTCCGGAAGCTGCTCGAAGGTGTTCCAGATCGCTATCGCATCGTATCGCGCCGACCCGGAGATTTCCTCGAGTGATCGCGTCTCGATGCGCAGTCCGCGGCGGGCACCGAATGAAGCGGTGCTGTCGTTAACGTCGATGCCGGTGAAGGACATCCCTTTCGCCGCCGCCGCAGCGAGAAAACCCGCCCATGTAGCTCCCCACTTCCAGACCGCTCTCGACGCCATTCGAGAATCGTTGCAGTCGGCCGGCTTGCGCAGCGTATGAGCGGCACTGGTTCTCGAACAGGGATTCGTAGACGCTTTCATTGAGCGGCACGTCGGCGTAGGCGCGAACCACCGAGGCGGCGCTCTCCCGCGGGCTCCGATATAGATGCGAGCAATCCGCACACTGCATCAGGCGCAGCGCAGGCGACTGCGAGAATACGACTCTATCAGTGAGATACCTGGGCGGCACTGGATGGCGCAGTCGTCTGGCATGAAACGTCCACAGCCGCTCCATCTCCTGCTCCAGATCCTCACGCGTGGCGATCTGCATCGCATTGGCCCCGCCGCAGACCGTGCACTTAGTCAGCTCGTAGGTAGTCTTCCTCTGCGAGTGCGCACCCGGAGTCAGTCGTTCTGGCTGAAAAAGCCCTCGCTCCACTTGATCACCTGGTCGGAGAGACCTGGGTGATGTGCATGCTCCTCGCCAGCGTGGCCCTTGGACTCGGCCTCTGTGCGGAATGCGAGAGTGCGCAATGCCGTTTCGATATCCACGAACGGCACCCCATCTCCACGCCTGGTCCGCACGTGCTGGCGGAGCGTCTTTTGGAGCGCCACGAGTGACACGAGCGTCCGGGATGTCGCGTGTTGGAGAGCTCGCTCGAGTTGGGTGGGCAATCTGGGTGGGGAACCAGAATCAGATTCTGACGTAGGCGCCGTCCTTGAAACGCTGGAGGAGGCGTCGCCAGAATCGCCGATAAAGTTGTCTCGCGTGTGACACTGCTGCGATCTGGTGTGGTACCGCAGGTCCGAGTCACGACGTCGCAATGTGGTTACGTCGAATTGCGATGGTAATTTGAGCTCGCCTACGACGTCCTACGTTGGTATGTGCTATCTCAGCTCGATAGAATAGGTCTCGCTTGGATTGTAAATCATTCGCTACGGCGTTCTATAGTACTCAACGATCGCCCACCTCACGATCTGCTCCATCAGGAAGTTCGCGTTGGCCAACGCAAACTCGTCGCCGAGGGCATGACTGTTGAGCGCGCATTGCCTCGCGCATGCCTTGATACTGAGGATCATCTGCACTGGTCCCACGCCCATTTCCCGCAGAAAGACCACGCAGGGCTTCAGGCATTCGTGAAGCTCGTCCATCGACTCGACGCTCGACCTGACGGCGTCGTTGAGCGCAAGGCCCAGAACTCGGGATGCTTCACGGGGCAGGGGGTATGGAAGTGTTTTCTCGACTGACGGCATCCGCATCCTCGCGTTTCTTGCGAGATGGCGTCGCCAGTAGCGCCCGATCCTTCCATGCTTCGGAAGAGAAAACCACGGGCTGGTGAGTTAAGCCCCGCGACCTTTCGAAACGTACGTCAGCAAACCATTCGGGGCAATGACAGCGCCTCGCGCGCTCGCCGGGCAGCGCAGATGTCGGCCTCGGCGGGGCTTACGTAGTCCGGGACCCAGAACTATATAAATTCGAATGTCACTCCACGCTGCGTCGTTCCGGGCGCTCGCCGCCGTCGCCCTCCCAGTGTTGTTGGCCGGCTGCCGCGAGTCCTCCAAAACCCCCGCTGCCTCAGCTACCACTTCTTCGGCGGTCCCTTCCTGGCTTTCTGATCGGGGAAAGCAGGAGGCTGAGATGGCCTCTCGCTCGAGCGTCATCCACGACTTCCGATTCACCGATCGACGCGAGTCGAGCGGGATCACTTTCCAGAACCGCGTCGTCGACGACGCCGCCAGGACCTACAAGCTCGCCCACTACGATCACGGGTCAGGCATTTGCGCCGCTGATGTCGACGGCGACGGACTTCCCGATCTTTATTTCGGTACCCAGCTCGGCACAAATCAGCTCTGGAAGAATCTCGGCGGCGGACGGTTCGGCGACATCACCGCTCAGGCCGGTCTCTCTCTTCCCGACGCGATAGCGGTCGGCTGCTCATTCGCCGACATCGACAACGACGGCGACCCGGATCTCTTCATCACGACGGTCCGGCACGGGAATCATCTCTTCGAGAATCTGGGAGGCGGAAAATTCCGCGACATCACCCAGAGCGCCGGCGTCGGCTACGTGGGCCACTCGTCGGGCGCGGTGTTCTTCGACTACGACGGAGATGGCCTGCTCGACCTGTTCGTCACCAGCGTCGGCAAGTACACGAGCAACGAGCGTGGTCCTGGCGGCTACTACCTGGGTTTGAGCGACGCTTTCATGGGTCATCTCCATCCCGATCGCGCTGAGGCGAGCATCCTTTATCGCAACATCGGCGGAAACAGATTCAAGGATGTCACCCGCGAAACCGGGCTCGTCGACAAGAGCTGGAGCGGCGACGCGACATCGATCGACATTAATCGTGACCAGTTCCCCGATCTTTACATCCTCGACATGCAGGGCGGCGATCACCTCTGGATCAACGAGGGTGGAAAGCGCTTCCGCGATGCCACATCGAAATATTTCCCGAAGACTCCATGGGGCTCGATGGGCGTGAAGTCTTTCGATTTCGATGGTAATGGATCGATGGACATCTTCGTCACGAGCATGCATCCGGACATGTGGGTCAACGTCCCGGCCGGCAATTGGGCCGCCGAGACCAGAAAGGCAGATTCGGCAACGGTGGCGCCCGGGATGATTCCGGAAGGAAAGTCGCGCTACATCTTCGGCAACGAGCTCTTCGCGAATCGAGGCGCCGGAAAATTCGACGAAGTCTCCGACTCACTCGGCGTCGAGACTTATTGGCCGTGGGGTCCGAGCGTCGGCGATTTCAACGCCGACGGCTGGGACGACATCTTCATCACCGCCGGAATGAACTTCCCCTATCGGTACGGGATCAACTCGCTCTTGCTCAACGAGGGCGGCCGGCACTTTTTGCCGAGTGAGTTCGTGGTGGGCGTCGAGCCGCGGGCGAATGGCGCGATGCAGCAGGTGTGGTTCACGCTCGAGTGCAAAGGAATGGATGCCTTCAGCTCATGGTGCACAGCGTGCGCGAAACCGGGTGCGAACGCGCTGGGATGCCATCTCGACGCCGCCGGCCATCTCACGATGATGGCCTCACTCGGCACACGGTCGGCGGTCGCGGTCGATCTCGATAACGACGGCGACATCGACATAGTGACCAATGAGTTCAATGGACGGCCACAGGTGCTCGTCAGCAATCTTGCCCAAACGCACCATGTTCAATTTCTGAAAGTAAAGCTGCACGGCGGCCGGTCGAATCGCGACGGACTTGGCGCGCAGGTTACGGTGGTGCTGCCCGACGGTCGGCGTATGGTCAAGGTCGCCGATGGAAAGTCGGGCTATCTATCGCAGAGTGATCTTCCGCTTTACTTCGGACTCGGGGCGTCGGATCACGCGGCGAGCATCGACGTCGTATGGCCGTCGGGACGCCAGCAGTCGGTCACCGGGCCGGTCGTGGCGGGACAGACTGTCGAGGTGGTCGAGCAGTAGCGGGAGGCGGGAGGCGGGAGGCGGGAGGCGGGAGGCGGGAGGCGGGAGGCGGGAGGCGGGAGGCGGGAGGCGGGTACTAGGTACGAGGTATCAAAGTTCTGCACGATTCGTCCGGACGTGCTCACGCCGAAAACCAAGTCCAACGAGTCTTGCGGGCAACCGCCTGAACCAAGGCACGGCGGCAAGTATCCGAATGAGGAGCGGCGCAGACATCCGGCCGGGAGTGCCGAGTATGGGGCCGATGATGCTGTTCTGGATAATGAGCTGGACTCGCTGGATGACGCGTGTCGGCAGCTCGCGACGTTCTTGAACCCGCGCGAGTGCGGACACTGGAACGTTGCCACGATCTCGAAGAATCGGCGCGAGGATATTCGCGGCGGCGACCGCGTCCTGGATCGCGAGATTGATTCCGACTCCAGCAACGGGCGACATCGCGTGGGCGGCGTCGCCAATACACAACAATCCATCGCGGTACCAGCGCCGCAAGCGGTCCACCTGCACGACAAGGAGCCTGATGTCGCTCCAGTCACGCAACTCGTTCACGCGATCCCTGAGGAACGGAGCGATCTCGGCGACGTCTGCGCGAAATGCGGGGAGTCCACGTTTCTGGATCTCGGTGAACGCTCCTTTGCGCACCACGAGTGCGGCCTGCCAATAATCACCGCGATCGATCAGGACGAAAATCTTGCCATAGTCAAGCCGGCCAAGTAGTTGCTCGGGGTCAGTCGGTCTTCGCGAAATGCGCATCCAAAGCGCATCCATCGGCGAGCCGAAATCAATGGACTCGAGGCCGGCGGCATCACGCACTGTGGAACGCCGGCCGTCGGCTCCGACTACGAGGTCCGCTGGAATCTCGCGCGTTCCGTCCTGTGTTTTGACTTTCACGCCCGCGACGCGCTCACCATCGAACACGAGTCCCGTGACCTCGGACTGCATCTCCAGATGGAATGCCGGATATGCCTTCGCCTTCCGTGCGAGAAAATTCAGAAAGTCCCATTGTGGCATGAACGCGAGGAACTTCGTTCGAACCGGGAGGTGCGTGAAATCCGCGAGCTTGAGCGTGGTGTCACCGATTTGTCCGGTCAGAAAACGAACTTCCTGATGAGGAAGGGCGAGGAACTCGTCGACCATCCCAAGCTCGTCGAGGATCTCGAGCGTGGACGGATGGATGGTGTCGCCCCGGAAATCGCGGAAGAAGTCGGCGTGCTTTTCCAGAACCTGGACGTCGATCCCGGAGCGCGCGAGAAGTAAACCGAGCATCATGCCGGCGGGTCCGCCGCCGACCACCACGCAACGGGGGTCCGTCATTACTCCTCAATCAGCAATGCAGTTACTCCTCGGCCTCGGTCGCCCCTAGATGTACTTCATCCACGTGCGCCGCTGAGTCCGTTTCTTAAGGTCGTACCACGCGCACGGCCAGTACAGAAGCGCGATCACGAGCACGAACACCAGATAGAGCAGGGAAAGCGACCAGGTGTATCCCGCCGGCGGTGGCGGATTCATCATTGGATGGTTCATGAATAGCCACGGATTCATCCGGCCCTCTCTCACGAGCGAAACGACCACCGCGGCCGCGTGAATCGTCGGGATGTGCGCCAGATAGTAAAACATCGGCACTCTACCGAAAACCGCGATCGTCTCTCCGATCTTCCCGCGCGCGAGCTCCGCCAGCGGCAATATCAGCATTGCGGGACCGAGCGTCATCAGGAGAAAATCGAGCGACGCGGGATACTTGGTCGTGTTGATGTAGCGGAAGAACGCCGGCACTTGAGTCGGGCCGGTCGCGTGCCAGTGACGCGGATCGCCGTACGCGTCGAGCGTGCGCAGAATGAAGAACAGCGCTATCGCCGACACGCCGATGATCACGCAGATGTTGTCGCGCCGTTTGGACTCGAGCCTGAGCACAGATCCGAATGCGTAGCCGGCCGCCATGACGCCGATCCAGGGGAAAATCGAGTACAGCACCGCCAGCGTCGGCCCGTTCTGGCCGAGCTGCAAGTAGCCGCCGAAATAGAGAATCTGCCACAGCCACGAGAGAGAGCTTTGACCGAGGTGGTCGACGGTCGACTGTGGAAGGAAATCCATCAGGTTGTGAAGAAAGATCACCGCCAGACCAAACGCGCCAATCGCCACCGTCGGGAGCCAGACCAGCGCCGCCATCAGCACCATGCACCACCCAAGCATCCAGATGACGCCCGCGAGAAGGTACTGACCGAAGTCCAGGTTGAACGTCCAGAAGACGCGAATCGCCGTGAGCTCGAGCGCCACGAGAATCAAACCGCGTGTGAGCAGGTACCGCGACAGAGCGCTCTTGCTGCCGAGTCGCTGGCCGAGGAAATACGCGGAGGTGCCCGACAAGAATGCGAATGCGGGCGCCACGAAATTCGTGATCCACCTCGTGAAGAACACCGCCGGCCTCGGGCCGCCGGGTGGAACGCCGGAAAAGACCCGCACGTGGTCGATCGCCATGAGGATCATGGCGATACCTCGCACGACATCGACGGAATGGACGCGCGGCCGCCCCGGAATCGACGGACTCGGCGCTCGAGCCGGTGGTGCGTAAGACGCGAAAGACGTGGTCCCGCGGTCGTTGACGCCCGTCACTTGCCGACCCTCCCATGAGCGAAGGGTAAATGATGGCCCAATCGGGCCTCCCAGGCCAGAATCTGATTGGCTGGCACGGTGCGGATCCATACATTTGATTTCCCACGAACCGGGGACAGATATGAGACGACCGTTGACACTGAAGCGACTGATCCCGGCGCTCGCTCTTGCCATCTCCGCCGCGCAGTTGATTGCGCAGCAGCAACCCACCGCGCCCACTCCCGCCGCGCCCGCTCCAACTGGTAAGGGCGCCATCGTTGGCGTCGTTTTCGACAGCCTGAACCACCGCTTTCTCGCCGGCGCGGACGTAATCGTTCAAGGCGCGCACCTCACGGCCTCCACCGATTCGACAGGAAAGTTGAGCGTCGGCGGTCTTGCGCCCGCCACCTATCAGGTTGGCGTCTTCCATCCGCTTCTCGACACCCTCGACATCTCGCTCGCCACCCAGCCATTCCACGTCGGCCCCGACAGCACTAGCGTGGTAGTATTTGCGATTCCGTCCGCCACAACGTTCGTGCAGCGCGTTTGTCCATCCGTTAAAAGCAACCTGGGAAAATCGGCGGTGATCGGTCGTGTGATCGATCCGGAAACGCTGAAGCCGATCGCGAGGGCGGAAGTCTCGATCGCCTGGGTCGAGTTCACGCTTTCCAAGGAGGAAGGGCTCCATCGAACTCCGCACATCCTGATCGACAGCACGGAGGCCGACGGGACTTATCACATCTGCGGGATTCCCAACTCGATGGAGGCAGCGCTCAAAGCGCGGAAGGACTCGTCGGTGACTGCCGAGACTCCGATCTTGGTCGGATCGGATGATGTCGAGCTCGTGGCAAGACGACTCCTTCTTTCGCTCGCCGATTCGACAGTGAAAACCGGAAACGCGAGCGTGAGCGGCAAAGTCGTTCTCGATGGAGCGGCGACCAATGCCGGCACGCGGGTCGAGCTCGTCGGAACCGAAGCCTCCGCGCTCACCAACGAGGCCGGCGAATTCTCGATGACGAATCTCCCGTCGGGTACTCGCTCGCTCCTGGCGAGGCACCTTGGCTACAGCGTCCAGGAAGCCGCGGTAGATCTTTCCTCGAGAGAGCCGCAGAATGTCACGCTCAAGCTCTCCAAATTCGTCTCGACCATGGATCCGGTACTCGTACTGGCGAGACGGAACTTCGCGCTGGACCTGGTCGGGTTCAACGGTCGCAAGAAAGGCGGCAACGG
>JBOHTC010000216.1:0-30236 GCA_050733495.1 Gemmatimonadaceae bacterium
TGCGACTCGCGGGATCGGCACAACCAGAAAGTGCCGCGAGCAGCGCCAGAAAAAGAACTCCTTCGCCGTGTGTGTGTCTCATACATCCTCCTTGGCGATGGTGCGGTTGGTGAAGCGCGCAGCCTAAAGAGTTGCCAGGAGGAAGTCGTAATCCGAGTAATGCCTACGAGATCACTTCGCCTCGCGTCGTGAAGACGATGGAGCCACGAACGCCATGAGTATCGCAGCAACGAGTGCGAGCGATGCACCAAACCAGAACGCGCTCCGGGCGCCAGCCCGGTCCCAGATCGCGCCAAAGATGAGCGACGCGGGCAGCGCGCCGAGCCCGATTGCGAGATTGTACCACCCGAATGCCGAACCGCGCCGCGCGCGCGGGACTACATCGGCGACCAGGGCCTTCTCTGTGCCTTCCGTCATTCCATAAAAAACTCCATACACCGCGAACAACACCCACGCCTGCCATGCAGCGGCCGCCCACCCGAACGCGAAGTACACCGCCGCATACAGAAGCCAGCCGCCAACGATCAAGGTCTTCCTGCCGAGCGTGTCGGACAGTTGTCCGCCATACGTACCGGTGCCCGATTTGACGAAGTTGAGCAGAGCCCAGAGTATTGGCGCCATCGCGATCGGCACACCAAGCTGATTGGCGCGCAGAAGGAGAAAAGCGTCGGTCGAGTTTCCGAGCGTGAAGATGAGCACTACGACGAGATAGGCCCAGAAGCGCTTGGTGAGTCCAGTCCTCGGCTCGTTCGCCGTGGTGTCCGACTTGGCGTCGCCGACCTGACCCTTTGGCACGTCACGCACGACCATGACGAGCACTATCATTGCGAAAAGTGCTGGCACCGCGGACAGCCAGAACACGTTTCGCAGAATCTGTTCGTCGTGTGGTAAGAGGCGTTGCGTCCCTTCGAGCGATCCCACTCCCTGAACTTTCAGGATGAGAAACGCGAGCAACGGTCCGAGTACCGCACCAGCGTTGTCCGCCGCCGCGTGGAATCCAAACGCCTTTCCGCGAGCCTTCTCATGCGCGGAGTCGGCCAGAAGGGCGTCACGCGGCGCCGTTCTTATACCCTTTCCAATCCGATCCGTGAGTCTGATCAGAAGAACCTGCGTTGCAGTCTGCGCCATCGCGGTGAACGGCCGCACGACCGATGCGAGTCCATACCCGATGACAACGAGATGCTTTCGACTGGAAGCTCTGTCGGACCACCATCCGCTCACCAGCTTCAGCAGCGAGGCTGTCGTCTCCGCGACGCCCTCGATTGCACCGATGAAGCTCGCATTTGCGCCGAGCACGCTGGCTAGAAAGACCGGCAGCAGCGGATAGATCATCTCGGTCGAGACGTCGTTGAGAAGACTCACCGCGCTCAGACCGAGGACGTTACGCCCGAGTTTTGGTTTCGGCGCCTCGCTGGAATTCGCCGCGCTTTCGGACGACGGTGGAGCTACGATGCGTGCACCTCGGAGTGATCCCCGACGGTCAGCTCACCCTTCACGCCTTCGACGACGGTTTCGTCCCCGATCAGCGAGTTGCGAAGCACCGACCCGCTTATCTTCGCCTTCGATCCGATTATCGAGTTACTCACTTCCGCTTTGTCGAGCACAGTGCCGGCTCCGATGGAGACGTTGGGACCGATCTTCGACTTCCGGAGCGTCACGTTGTCTTCGATGTAAACGGGATCGATGATCGTCGAGTCTCCGGTCGCTTTCGGCCGTCGCGCCCGCCCGCGCCTGAGCATCGCCTCGTTCGTCTCGAGCAGCGTGTCGATCTTTCCGGCGTCGTACCAGCCTTCGACGTCGATGACGCGGATCTTCGCGCCCTTGTCGATCATGTACTGGAAAGCATCCGTAAGAAAATACTCTCCCTGATTCTTCGGCTGCTCGAGAACGTAGTCGATTCCCTCGAACAAGAGCTTCCAGTTCCTGATGTAGTAGAGCCCGATGTTGGCTCGGCGGGATATCGGAGTTTTAGGCTTCTCGACGATTTTCGTCATGTTGCCGTCTTTGTCGGTGACTACCACGCCGAAGCGCTGGTAGTCTTCGACTTCCTTCACCCAGATGATTCCATCGGCGTCGACAGTCTTCACTTTGGTGAGATCGGCGTCGAAAATCGTATCCACGAAGACGATCAGAACCGGTTGGTCGACGTAATCCTTTGCCAGCGCAATCGCTCCCGCGGTGCCGTCCTGCACTTTCTGCCCGATGAAAACCGACGGGACATCCATCTCCGAGCGCGCGTACGCTTCGACTTTCTCCTTGAGATGTCCCGTGATGTAGATGATCTGTTCGACATTCCCGAGTTTCTTGAGCTCGTCGAGCACATAGGACATCACGGGCTTGCCGGCCACCTTCAGCATCGGTTTCGGAGTCAGGTGCGTGTGAGGGCGAAGCCGCGTTCCCTTCCCCGCCAGCGGAATGATCACTTTCATGGCGCGCTCGTTCCCGCCCGCCCGTACTTGTCGCTAAGACGCACGACGTCGTCGAGCTCCGGCGTCGATACCTCCAGAACGTCGCAGTCGGTCACCGCGACCATTTGATGGATCGTACCGGGAACGTTTCTGAATGACTCGCCAACGGCGAGGCGTACGGCTCTCAGCGCACCGTCGTCGCCTTGCACACGATACGTCATGCTGCCCGAGAGCAGATAGATCGTTTCGTCTTTCTTGTTATGGTATTGCACGGAAAGCTCCTGCCCCGCATTGATGTGGAGGATCTTGCCTACGTACCTGTCCGAGCGCGCCCAGATCGTCTCGTGCCCCCATGGTTTCGGCACTCTGACGATCTCCACGCGTCCCGAGGCCGCCTTCGACCGCGTAGGCCGCGCGGCGCCTCCACTTTTCCCCTTGGCGCTTCCAGTTTTTTTCTTGGTCATTCATAAATATCTACGCTGATGCTGTGCGGAGCCAATTTGATCCGGGCATACTTTCTGCCCCCGCGTACCGCATGATTCTCTCGCCGAAGCATCTTCCGCGCCTCGCCGCGACACTCGGCCTGTTTACCAACTACGGGCTTCGCGACTTCGCTAACCGGCAGGGACTTCTCGGCCTCGAAGGCGCAAACCTCGCCGCGGGTGACGGCACGGGCGCCGGCGATCCCGCGGGAAAGGCGAAGGCCTTCCGTGAGCGACTTGTCCAGCTCGGACCCGCCTACATCAAGCTCGGTCAGGTGCTCTCAACGCGCCCCGATCTTCTGCCGCCCCAATACATCGAAGAGCTCGAACATCTCCAGGATGATGTTCCTGCAATGCCGTACGAGCAGGTCGAGCAGACCGTCGAAGACGAGCTCCGTTCCCGAATCAGCAAGCTCTTCGAAAGCTTCGAACAGCGACCGCTCGGCAGCGCGAGCCTCGGCCAGGTTCACGCCGCGGAGCTTCGAGACGGACGAAGCGTTGTCGTAAAAGTGCAGCGTCCGAATCTGCGCGAGCAGCTTAGCGAAGACATCGAGTATTTTCGTGAGCTCGCAACGTTTCTCACCGAGCACACTTCGGCTGGATCGCGCGTCGACCTAGTGGGAGTAGTGCAGCAAGTCGAGCGCGCGCTGGTCGATGAGCTCGATTATCGAACGGAGGCCCGCAACGCGACGGCATTCCGGAAAGCGCTGGCGACCTTTCCGCACATTCTGATTCCGCGCGTCATCGACGCGTATACGACGCACAAGATTCTCACGACCGAGCGCATCAAGGGCGTGAAGATCGACGACATCCCGCCAATCAGTCGGATCGAATACGACTTCACCGAGCTCGCCGACGAATTTGCTCACGCCTACCTGGAACAAATCACCGGCAGCGGTCACTTCCACGCGGATCCGCACCCCGGAAACGTCTTTATCGTTCTGCCGGGCCCCGAGAATCCGCGCACGCCTGCGGAAGCGGCCGAGGACGACCGGCGCCAGGTGGTAAGAAAAGGCGCGACCGCAATTACTCAATCGGAAAACGAAGCGAAAGCTGCGGCCTCGGTCGCCGCTTCCCGCAACGATCCCAAGCTGGCTCTGATCGACTTCGGCATGACGGCGCACCTTACCGGTACAATGCGGGATCACGTCGTCCGCTTGCTCCTTGCAATGGCGGAGAACAACGGTGATGCTGCCGCGCAGACGCTCATCGAGATCGCCGAGCAACCCGACGAATTCGATCGCTCGGCGTACATTCGCGACGTCTCGGCGCTCATAGCAAAGCACGCGAACCAGACTGTCGAGGAAACGCCCGCTGGCATGGTCCTCTACGAGATGATAGCGATCGCATTCCGCGAGGGACTCAAGCTGCCTGCCGAGCTGACGCTGCTCGCGAAAGCGCTGTTCAACCTGGATGCCGTAACGAGGTCGCTCGACCCGAGCTTCAATCCAAGCCAGTCGATTCGAGAGTACACGGCTGAAATCGCGAACAGCCGTGCCCGCCGTGACATGTCGACCCGGCGCCTGTTTCAGATTGCATCGGAGACGTCTGATTTGATGCGTGCCCTTCCACACCGTCTCGACGTTTTCACCCAGAAGCTCGTGTCGAACGACTTCGCGGTGCGCGTGGACACCCCGCAGCTCGGATCGTTGCTGCTCGGACTCGAGAAAGTCGCCAATAGAATTTTCACGGGACTAGTGCTTGGTGGACTGCTCGTTGCCAGCGGAATGTTGCTCCAGTATCAGAGCCGCCTTGGAATGATCGGCTTCATTATCGCCGCTGTGATCGGTCTCTGGATGGTCTTCACCATCCTGATCCAGGATCGGCGCAGCAGAAGAAGGAAAGGCAAGAGCTAGCGTTGCGGCTCCCTGCGCCGTGCCCTACGCACGTCCGCGAGCTTGCGGTCTCAGTCCCAGCGCAGAACGATTTTGCCGAAGGTCGCGTTCGCTTCCATGAGATCATGGGCCGCGCGGATCTCGGAGAACGCGAATACCCGATCGACGACGGGCTTGAGCTGCCCTGCCTCGAAGAGCGGGACCACTTTCGCGTCGAACTCCCGAGCCAGCGCGATTTTTTCCTCCAGCGGCCGGGCACGAAGAACGGTACCGACGATCGTGAGACGCTTTCTGAGCAGCACACCCATGTTGAGTTGCGCCGTCGCACCGCTACCGAGGCCGACCACCACCATGCGCCCGAGTGGGGCAATCACTCTCAGATTCCCATCGAGGTAGGTGGCGCCGACCAAATCGAGGATCGCGTGAATAGTTTCCACGCCGATTGCCTGCTCGATCTGCTCCGCCCAGTCAGCGTTTTCGGCATTGATCGCGACGTCGAGACCGAGGAGTTTTGCGCGCGCAAGCTTTTCCGCTGACCGCGCTGTTCCGACTATTCGTGCACCGGCGAGCCGTGCCACTTGCAACGCGGCCGTTCCGACGCCGCTGCCGACGGCGTGGATGAGAAGCCTCTCACCGATCCCTACGTGAAGCCGGTTGAAGAGCGCGTCGTACGCGGTGAGGAAAACTTCTGGGATCGCAGCGGCGTCCTCCCACGAGAGTGAGCTCGGCATACGCAAAGCTTCGCGTTCGTGCACGATGAGATATTCGGCGTGTCCCCCGCCGCCGACAATTCCCATCACGCGGTCGCCCGGTTTCCATAGCGTGGTGCCGGCCCCGACGGAGTCGACGTCGCCGGCGTACTCCATTCCTGAGATGTCAGCCGGCGCACCAGGTGGCGCCGGATAATTTCCACGGCGCTGCGAGAGGTCGGCGCGATTCAGCGCGGACGCCCGTACCTTGACACGGATTTGACCGTAACCCGCCTCCGGCCGTGCCCTCTCCTGAATCTCCAGTACTTCGGAGCCGCCCGGCCTCGTAATGACGACTGCTTTCATTCCGATGTCGGCAACATCAGCGAATCTTCTCGATGCCGACAGCCATCTAGGCTACTCGTAGCGCAACGACTGAATTGGGTCCAGGTTCGCCGCCCTTCGCGCCGGCCACACTCCGAAGAGAATTCCCACGA
Organism: Gemmatimonadaceae bacterium; assembly: GCA_050733495.1. Classification (GTDB taxonomy): domain Bacteria; phylum Gemmatimonadota; class Gemmatimonadetes; order Gemmatimonadales; family Gemmatimonadaceae; genus UBA4720. Next base: position 5,912 of record JBOHTC010000216.1, read on the forward strand.
ATCCCGAGAAGAAGAACGCGAGCAGAATGGACGACGGCGCCACCGACGTGTTGAAGTTTCCAAACTTTGCGAGCGCCACCGCTCCGAGCCATCCGAAGACGATTCCTCCCACACCGCCCAGGAGACAAAGCACGATCGCCTCGATGAGGAACTGCAGAAGAATGTTCTTTGGCGTCGCTCCGAGGGCTTTTCTCACACCGATCTCGCGCGTTCTCTCCGTCACCGAGACGAGCATGATGTTCATGATGCCGATGCCGCCCACGAGCAGACTCACCGCCGCAATTCCTGATAGCAGAAACGTGAAGACCTGCGTCGTCTCGCCGAGCGTATTCAGGAAGTCAGCCTGATTCCTGATTTGAAAATCGTCCGGAATACCCACACGAAGCCGATGCTCTCGCCGCAGCACTCGTTCGATCTCGGCCATCGCGTTCGGAAGCTCTGCCTCTGACGCCGCGAGCACGCCGATCTGTCTGAGCCGGTCGCTCCCGAATACGCGGAATTGCGCCGTCGTCAGTGGAATCAGAACCTGATCGTCCGGATTCCCGAATCCGCCCGCGTTCCCCTTGCTGGCCATGACGCCGACAACCTCAAAGAGAAAGCCGCCGATGCGAACGTTCTGTCCGATGAGCGTCTGCGCCGCAACGCCGAGGTTATCCGGAATAGCGGCGCCCAGAATCGCCACACGTCTGCTCGCCCGGTCGTCACCCTCGGTGAACATCTTTCCGTACTGCATCGCGTACTTCCGAACCTCCAAGTAGTTCGGCGTGGTTCCGAGGACGCTCGTATTCGTGTTCGTATTGAGATACTGCACCTGAAGCTGCTTTTGCATCTCGGGTTCCACCGCGGAGATCGGCGGGCCCGCTGAATCGAGCGCCAGCGCGTCCGCAGTTATCATCGGCGCGCGATCATTCCCCGAGCGGACGCCGCCCGGAGCGTAAATCTGTCCCGGCAATACGGTGAGCAGGGTCGTCCCGAGCGCGGCGATTCGCGCGTTAACCGATTCCTGCGCTCCGCGACCGAGCGCGACGACAGCTATCACCGCGCCCACGCCAATGACGACACCCAGCATCGTCAGGAAAGAGCGCAGTTTGTTCGCTCTGAGTGCGCCAAGCGCAACTCCAAATGTCTCGCCCAAAAGCATTAGACCATCTCCTCAGTTGATGCCGCGCGATCAACCGCCACCGCGGCCACCTCCGCCCCTTCCACCGCCTCCACCCCCAGCGCCAGCCGCTGGCGTGGTCTGCTGCTGGAGTCCGCCGCCTGTCCCTGCTCTCACACGCGACTGAAGCGCTTCGCGCTGGGCTTCGAGCACCGCCGCTGCGAGAAGCGCAACCTGCTCTCCTTCGGTCACCCCGCTCACAATCTCGGTGTAGTCGAAATCACTGATCCCAACTCGCACCGCACGCGGAGAATACTTGTCGCCCTTCTTCACGAACACCACCATTGGGCCGCCAGCGCCTACACCCGCTATGACGGTAGCCGCTGCCCCACCACCGCCGGCCGCACCGCCGCCCTGCCTGGCAAATGCCCCACGACGCGTGGATGATGCGGTACTCGACGCGGCGCCCCCCAACCGGCCGCGGAAGCTCGTATCCCCAGCGACTCTTCGGGCCCGCTGGGCGAGCGTGTCGGTGCCGCTCGGGGTGGAAGATGCGGTTTGGCCACGCCCGCCTCGCGCTCCCCTCATCGCGGCGAGGGTCGCGCGCAACGAATCGGCGCTCACGCCCAGCACTGGAGCTACCGTGGCAGCATCGCGCGCATTCCGGATCGCGTCGCTCGGCACCGCGAGCACGTTGTCGTGTCGCGCAACTTCCGTTACGACCTGCCCATTCATTCCGGGCTTTAGCGCCCCGTCGGAGTTGTTGAGACTCACGAGCACCGGAAACATCGTCACGCTCGATTGCACGACCGCTTCGGGCTCGACCTGCTGGACTATGCCGACGAATCTCCTGTTCGGAAATGCGTCTACGGTCACGGTTGCCGTCTGACCCGCCTGGACGTTCCCGATATCCGTCTCGTTCACGAACGCGCGCATCCGCACCTTCGAAAGATCGGCCATCCTGAGTATCGTCGTTCCTCCGCTCGCCGACGAAGTCGCTGACGAGATCACCATGCCTACGGATACCGGCTTCTCGATGATCGTTCCGTTCGTGGGCGCCCGCACCGTCGCGTCCTCGAGCTGCACACGCGCGATCGAGAGGTTGGTCTTCGCCTTGATCAGTGTGGCGTCGGCGTTGGCAAAGTCGAGATTCGCGGCATCCATCTCCTGCGCCGTAATGATCTTCTGCTTGTAAAGCTCCGCGGACCGATTGCGCTGCGCCAGCGATGTGGCCCTCTGGACCGTCCCCGAGCTCACGTCGGCTGCCGCCTGGTCGTAGCGGTTCTGCACGTCGCGCGGATCGATCTGCACCATCAGATCGCCGGATTTCACGTTCGAGCCGATATCCACCGGCATGTTGACGATCGTTCCGGATGCCTTCGATTTCACCTCGACGATGTCGACCGGCTCGACGGTGCCGTTTGCCTGTACGCTCAGGACGATGCTTCTCCGTTCCACAGGAGCCGTCTCGATCGTGACGGGACTCGTCGGCGACTTGCTACACGCGCCAACTCCGATGCCGGCGCACAACGATAGAAACCATAGTCCTGCGCGTGAGCCTTGTCGGCCGCCCGGCAACTTTCCTTTTTTTTTCATTGGCTTGCGTGAAGTTTCGGGACAGTCGTCACTGCAAGTCCCGTCCGATGAGCGCCTCGAGCTGCGCCCGGGCGATCCGATAGTCGTAACGCGCCTGAATAAGTGCCTGCTCCGCCGTTGCAAGCGCCGCCTGAGACGTGATCAAGTCGAGCAGCGTCGACGCTCCGATGTTGTATCGTTGCTGTTGTACCCGTACATCTTCCTGGGCCGCGGCCACCGACGCCAACTGGATCGCCACGCGCTGCGACGCGCCCCGTAACGCGCCGATGTTCTGGGTCAGCGATTCCTGAGCACCGAGCTCCGCATCGCGGAGCGACACCTGGGCGTTGACCTCGGCCACCTTCGCGCGCACCACGTTCTCTTCGCGCTGAAAGTTATTGAACACAGGGTACGACAGCGAGAAGGATAGTCGTCCATTGTAGTTGAACGCACCGCCGCCCAGTCCGAATCCGGAGTCAGTTCCACTCCCGTTGCGCGAGTAGCTGGCGCCGAGCGAGGGAAGGTAAGTCGCTTTTGATGCCTTGCGCGATTCCACTGCCGCATCGACGTTCGCCTGCGCCTGCTCCACAGACGGCCCGTGCAGCGCGAGCGCAGCGAGCTGAGCGCTGTCCGGTAGCGCCGCCATGTTCTCCTGGACTGACGCAGGGTCCGCGGTCACTGGCACGGTCGAACCGACTATTCTGGTGAGCGCTGCATCGGCTGCTTCCTTGTTGCTTTGCGCTGTGATCAGCGCCAGCTGGGCGTTACCAACCTGAATGACTCCTCGCAACGAATCCGACCTTGTTGCTGTGCCCGCGCGGACTTTCGCAACGGAAACACGGAACTGTTCTCGAGCCTGCGCCAGCTCCAGATCGGCCGCGTCACGACTCTCGATTGCCGCAAGCACCGCGTAGTACTGCTGCTTCACCTGAAGCGCGACGTTGTATTTGACGGCGACCTGGTTCGCGACCGCTGCCGCAATGTCGTATTTGGCGGTACGCAGGTTGTAGAGACGCTGGCCGCCGTCGAACAACGTCATGTTCAGCGAAAGACCGGTGCTATTCGTGGGTGCCGCGGTCACCGCGACCTGTTCTCCGTTCTGATTTACGCGCGTCTGTCCACCCCCGAACTGGATCACCCGCCCTGCGTTCAGACTCGCACTCGGCAGAATCGCCCCTATGGCCGACGTCCGGGAAGCGCGGCTCGTCCTCTCGACTCCCTCGGCCTGAATCGCCTGGGGCGCGTTCTGTTGCGCCATGCGTATCGCCTCATCGAGAGAGATCTTTCTGGCGCTGTCGGGTGCACGCGTAAGGCCGGGCTGCAGCCCGGGCTGCAGGATCTGCGCTTGCAGGACCGGCGCAACGGCGATGAACAGCGTCATCGCGAGGGCGAGGAGGCGTCTTGTCGACATCGTGGCTCTTGGCAACTAGTTCGAAAACCTGTTGAGTTTATTACAAGAAAAAGGCCGCACCCAACTGCGGCCACTCAATAACTACGCCTAAGTCAGCTGTAGTGCTGGAATCTGTCTGTCAGGGCGTTACACCGGCCAGCATTCTGCTCCTTAACGTCGCGAGGCGGCGCCGAACCGAGCCATCCATCACCGTATCGCCCACTTTCACGATCACGCCACCGAGTATCGCCGGGTTGAGGGAGATGTGTGGAACCACCCTCTTTCCAAAGAGCCGCGACAACTGGCGGGCGAGTGCGTCACGCTCCGGCTCCGCTGGCTCGCGCGCGACGATCACCGTCGCGTGAACGCGATCTTCCGCCTCGTCAATCAAGGCACGGTATTCCAAGGCAATCTCGGGGATTACCATCTGGCGTCTCTTCAAGATCACGGTCTCGAGAAATCGCAAAAACAGATGCGGAATCCTCTTGTCGAGCGCCTTCTCGAGGATCTCGATTTTCTTGCTCGCGGCGATCTGCGGTGACGCGAGAAAGAGCTTGAACTCCCGATCCTCGGCCATCACTAAAGCGATGGACTCGATCAGCTCGCCCCATTGCTCCTGTTGATTCTCTCGCTTCGCGAGAGTCAGCAAGGTCTCGGCGTAATTGCGACCGATGGTGGCGTCATTCATCCGCGCTTCGCCTCGGCGACCGGTATCGACGAGAGGAAGTTCTCGACGATCTTTCGGTTCGACTGATCGTCGAGGTTTTGCTCGATCACTTTGCCGGCACCTGCAATGGCGAGCTCTATCGCCTCGCGCCGGAGGTCGGCGATGGCATTTTCCTTTTCCGCCTCGATCTCACGACGGGCGCGGTCGAGCATTGCCTGTTGCTGCCGCTGGGTCTCTTCGACCATGTCGGAGCGCATCTTCTCTCCGAGCTGCCGGCCCTCAACGATGATCTTCTGAGCATCCGCCCGCGCGGATTCGATCTGCCGCTGCTGCTCGGCCAAAATACGGGCGGCCTCTTCGCGGTCCCGCTTTGCTCCCTCGATTGCGTCCTCGAGCGCTTTCTCGCGCGCCTCGACCGCGGCAGTGATCTTCGGAAATACGAATCTGCCGAGGATGACGAGGAGGAAGAGAAAGACGATAAGCGTCCAGAACATGAGGCCACCATTAGGCGAGAGAAGGTCGCCAGCCTGTGTGGACTCCTCTGGAGCGACTGGCGCGGCGCCAGCCTGTTGCAGAAACGCGAAAATAAGAGTGGTCATAGTGTATCCGTTACTTCCGTGAATACGCTGTTGGTTCGGTGTATGGGTCCTTGCCGGAGTGCGGAGCTAGACTTCCGCCCTCCGGCGACGCTCCCGCTAGAACTTGAACTTGCCCTGAATAAGAAACGAGATGACGATCGCAAACAGTGCAACTCCCTCGATGAGCGCGGCGAAGATGATCGCGCCCGTCTGGATTTTTTCCGCCATTTCCGGCTGACGCGCCATTCCGTCCATTGCCTGCCCCGCGAGCCTGCCGATGCCGATGCCGGCTCCGATAGTAGCGAGCCCAGCTCCGACGCCAGCGCCGAGCATGCCCCACGCACCGGCGTACTCACGAGAGAACCCCGCCGTAGTCTGAAGCAATGCAAAGATTGAGACCATTTGAACTCCTTTCAACAATCGTGATTTGTCATGCTCGCGATCTCTCGATCGCCGTCCGCCAGCGGGATTCTCATCCCAACGGATCTCTCCAGCCAGCTCGGCTGGATACGTACGCGAAGTTGAGCCTGCCCCGCGTCAGTGCGCACCTACTCTGATCAGTCCGATGAAGACAGCGGACAGAAGAGCGAAGATGAACGCCTGCAGAAGTGCGACGAACAGCTCGATCAGAGAGATTCCGAGCGCCATGATCAGCGGCAAGGGCACCAGAAAATAACTTCCAAACGTGAAAATCAGACTGATGAGGGCAAGCAGTACCACGTGCCCAGCGGTCATGTTCGCGAAAAGCCGAACCGCCAGAGCGAACGGCTTGGTGAGCTTCCCGATGATCTCAATCGGCGTAAGGATCGGTGAGATGAAGATCTTCATCGGCAACGACATCTCAGGAGGCCAGAAGATAATCGTGTTGATGTAAGCCTTCCCCAGCGCCTTCATTCCCGCGACTTCAACGACTACGAACGTCACCGCTGCAAGCGTGGCGGTGACGGAGATGTTTCCAGTCGCGGTCGAGCCATACGGGACCAGGCCCAACAGGTTGGCGAATAGTACGAAAAAGAAAAGGGTGAGCACGAAGGGCACGTAAGCGTTGCCGTGCGGACCAACGTTGGGAAGAATGATTTCGTTGCGGAGCCAGAGGACGATTGCCTCGAAGCCGTTGCCAAGTCCGCCCGGCGCTCTGCCACTCTCCGCCCGACGCGTGTGAGCGCGAAGAGCGAGCAACGTGAACAGGAGGCAGAGCAACCCAGCGGTCCAAAGCATAACCACGTGCTTGGTCGGCGAGATGTCGATCGCAAAGTGGCCGATGTGGATCGGATTCCAGCGCGGCAGCGCGTGCTCGCAGACGAATCCCTGCTTGAGGCACGGGTAATCGATCGCGTGCGAGTCGGTGATGTGAGGCGTGATGTAATCTTGTTGATCAGCGATCATATTCGAGCAGGAGTGGTTCGGCCATCATCGTCAGAAAGAAAAACGTCACCAGACTCACGAGCGCCGCATCGAGCGAGAGAAACATCACTCTCGCGAGAGGCGCGTACAGCACCAGCACGAGGAATCTCATCACCGCCCCGCCCGCCCAGCGTATCAGCAGTCTGCCAGGTGCGCTGTGCTTGTTGCGTCCCGGACGCAGGAGTGCGTAAGCACCGAGCTGTACCGCGAAAGCCAGTCCAGCACTGACGAGCATTGCATGATGCTCGTCGACGGTTCTGAAGAACCTCCTCAGTATTACGGTGGCGACAATGATGAGAGCGGCCGATACACCGGCGAAGAACTCGAGCGCTCTCCCTTCCCTCATCGCCTTCTCTCTTCGTCATCGCGTCGCTGGGCCGCGGTGATCTTGCGATACATGTTGTAGAACGCGCCGCCGCCGCCAACGAACACGCCGATGAGGGTAAACAGTCCGTTTGTGCCGAACTTGCCATCGAGCCACTGCCCAGCGAACAGGAACACGATGATTGCCGCTGCCAACTGGAGCCCGACTCCAGCGAAGTCGGCGCCCGACAACCCGCCAGCGGGCGGGACTTTCCGCGACCGCTTGTCGTCTTCCATCGGGCCAAAAAATAACCGCTTGTGAAGAATTTCACAAGCTCGGGGCGATGAGCTTTCCGAAGAGGGGCCGAAGATTTGTGCGCTTCGCAAGTCTAAGATTCATACGAAGTTAGTAGGGTTACTTCGGTGTTGACCGGTCGTCCTTATGTCGATAAGTTGGGCTTCTCAAGTATGTGAGACTAGCCCACCCCCAATAATCGCTCGCCCGTCACCGAAGTTAATGCACACTCGCATCGTTCTCCCCCTGCTCTGCGCAGCCTCAGTCGCCGCATTTGCCGCGGCTCCCTTTTCCCACGACGAAAAATCAATTGCCACCGCGAAGCGTCACGGCGAGGAGAAAACCGCTCCCATCGTGACGACCTTTGACGTAACTCGACCAAGGAATGACGCCGAGAAGCTGAGATTCTCGCTACACGTGACGAACAACACGTCTAAGATGCTCGAGCTGCGTTTCCCCGATGGGCAAACGCACGATTTCGTCGTCAAGGATTTCACCGGCAAGGAAATCTGGCGGTGGAGTGAGGGCCGCATGTTCACTTCGGCGATGAGAAACGAAACGCTCAAGGCAAGAGGCCAGACCGTATTCGAGGAGAGCTGGAATCCCAAGGGCCAGCACGGAGAATTCACCGCCGTCGCCGTGCTTCGGAGCAACAACTTCCCCGTCGAGACCAGCGTTCAGTTCGTGCTTCCGTAACGACACTTCGGGGGTCGAGGCCGGAAGCGCTTTGAGGACCGAGGGCCGAGGACCAAGTGCATCTACGATCGCGGACTGATTGAGGAATCCGGACAGCTGCGGACGGCCCTCGATAGTTCTCGTTCCTCAATTAGCCCGCGATTATCAATGCCGTTGGTCCTCGGCCCTCGGTCGCGCTCCCACCCTACCCCTGCGGCGCAACCTGGTACTGTTCCAGCTTTCCGTCCGGCATCTCGTATGTCCACGCGCGGAGCGTCTGGGTCGGGAAGCTCACCCGAAATGACCGGTACACCATCCCACCCCTTTCAGCTTTCCGCGTCTGCACAAAGCCGGTAGGCATGCCCAAAGGCCCGAGGCTCGACGCAAAATCCTTGAGCGCAGCGTCGCTGAAATAGGCATTCGCGTTCGAGGTAAAAAGCGACCTGTCGATGGTGCCTCGCTGCAGTCCCTCGAAGATAGACTTTGCCTGCGCGGTGCGGCTCGCAGCCAGGGCGTCCTCAGTAGTGAAGAGAAGCTGAGAGATCTGCTGCGCGATCGCTCCCGACGCCGGCGCCGCGTCCTGGTTGGTGAGCACAACTATCGCGGCGCTGTCCTCTGGAAAAACGATGTTCTCGGCGGTAAAGCCCGACACTTCTCCGCTGTGCTCCACCATGAAGTGGCCGCTCTGCATCCCGACGTCGACGCCAAGCCCGTAACCCGTCCCCGCACCATTGTTCAGATGAACGTCGTTGGTAAGCGCGCGATACGATTCCGGACGCAGCAGACTCTGCTTTATGATCGAGACGTCCCACTTGGCCAGATCGCTGGCGGTCATTGCCAGCTCGCCGGCGGCCCACATCCATCCGGGCCCGGCGTCGGGAGCCGGCCGCAGTGGTCCGAGCCCATACCTTATATATCCCGTGGCGGTGGCCGCCCGGGGATTCACGTCGAAGTCGCTCGCGCTCGTGAGGCCCACTGGATTGAGAATTCGCGTCCGCACGAACTGGAAGAATGGCATCCCGCTGGCTTTCTCGACGACCATGCCGGCGAGCGTGTAGTTGGTGTTGCTGTATTGCCAACGCGAGCCCGGCGCGAAATCCAACGGCTGCTTGCCCCACCGGTCCGCGATTGCCTGCGGCGTAGTAGCCGTCAGCATCATTGGCATCACGTAGTCCTGCGGCCAGAAATCCTGGTAGCCCGACGTATGCGAGAGAATCTCGCGGATAGTGACCTCGTTGCCGCGGGTGAGCCCAGGTATGAACCGCGAGATCGGGTCGTCGAGAGAGAGCTTCCCCTCCTGCTGTAGGAGCAGAATCGCCGTCGCGGTGAACTGCTTGCTGATCGATCCGATCGCGTACTTCCTATCCGGCGTTGCGTTGACACACGGGTCGAGCTTCGCGCACCCGTACGCGTTCGCATACGCGAGCTGGCCGTGTCTCACTACAGCGACCGTCGCGCTCGGCACGCCGGTGGCGCGAATCACCTGATTCGCGACAGAGTCAACTTTTCTAGCAAGCGCCGGGTCCGATGCGGACGTCTGGCTCCGCACCCACGCAGGGACTAGGACGATAACTGCAGCTGCAATGAGATTCCGCTTCAACATTTCTACTCCCTTGGATGTCGTCGCAGTGAACCACGCCTTCAGTGGTTGCCAGCTGGCGTGTCCGAATTGACTCTGTGACATACCCAAGATATGCCGATCTCGTTCGGTGCGCAGAGGCGGTGGGCGGGATGCGGTGGGCGGGATGCGGTGGGCGGGATGCGGTGGGCGGGATGCGGGCCAGGAAACTCAGTTGCCTCCCCCAGTGGGAGGCTGGCCCGCGACAGTGCTCGTTCCACCCCGCAATCCGGCGTGGGCTACGATCCCGCCGGCCACCAATCCGCCGAGGGAAAGCAATGTGCGCGAGGCGGAGATGCGCTTTTCTTCCACGCCCTGAATTTCGGAGCGCTGAAAAATCACGGTGTCACCGTTCCACGCTTCCTCGAGCCCGTTGAGCCGGGTGACTCCCGCAACGCCAATCATAAGAGTCGAGTCGCTCGTGCCAACGACACGACCCTCGACCTGTCGCACGCCCGAGCCGATTCGCGAGAACGAAATCGCGCCTGCGTCGGCAGCGAGGTTGACGCGCACGTCGCTCCCCGCGCTCACCGGCGCGGCTTGGAGCGCAACGTATCGCTGGCACGAAACGGAAGCCAGCAGTGCCAGGATTGTAAACCTTTTCATCGCGATATCCGCCCGGGCACCCGAAGGCACCGAGCCTCGTGTTGAAACACGAAGCTCGATGCCTCAGGCAGCCTGCAATTCCTAAGAGTCTATCGACCGAGGCATGCCGCCCCCGTGCCGTCGGATGTTGCGTTCGCCGGATCGTCCGGATTCCAGAAGATCGACGAATCGTCCGGGTAATTCGGATCGGTGCTCAGCTCACTGATGTCGTAAATGAGCCGACCCGGGATCTTGCCCCCGCTCGGCGAGCTGGCCGCGGCGGGAGATGGAACCAGATTCGGCGTGCAGGTGCGAGTGTAGTCGCGCCAAACCTGTTCGCTAAGCTGAAAATCGGCGATGTATTTCTCGGTGAGGATCTCGTTGAGCAGCGCCTGTCCGGCGACTGCTTCCGCCGGGAGGGCGTGATTCGCGCGCTCCTCGTTGAGTTTCGCCAGCGCGGTGACGAGATCACCAGTACGGTACGCGGCCTCAGCCCAAATGAGAGTGTTCTCATCATAGCTCACGTAGGGCTGCGGATAGTCCGGAGCCAGACGAGCGACGCTCAGATCCGTAGGCACATCGGCGGCGTTGTGCTGGAAGTAGTCGTTGCGCCGCGGATCGTTGCGCGCCTTGAGCAGATTATCGAGAAAAATTCCCGGGCCCATGTCGCCGGCCCTCTGCACAATGTCGAACTGGTACCAGAAATTCTGCTCGCCGGGCGAGGCGGTGAATGCGCCAGAGTACGTGCCCGATTCGTCCTTGACGCCCTGCGCGGCTTCGGCGAGCGCCTGAGCGTACGCTTCGGGCCGGACTTCAGCCGTGTTCAGGTAGAACCGAGCCTTGAGCGTATGAGCCAGCGCGAGCCACTCGGTGGGATCGCCACCGTAAACGAGGTCTGCGGGCCCGGGGCCGATGTTGTTCGAGCTCGTCGGAACCGAGAGGTTCTCCACGGCCGCGGACAACACCGTTTGAACTGAATCGTAAACCGAGAGCTGCGAATCCAGGTGCGGCGTAGGACTGCTTATCGCTTCCTTGTAGACGAGATCGCCGAAGAGATCCGCCCCCGTTCCCATGACCGCGCCTTCGAGCACCCGCGCAACTCCGAGAAAAGTCGTGTCCTTGGCGGCGAGGGAGCCCTGTTCGAGCCGCTTGATGTCGACCAACCCGCCGGAAACGTAGAGACCCCGCTGAATCCCGTTGGTCTCCGCCGTGGTGATCGCATAAGTGTTGGCGAGCGAGGCGTATTGTCTCGCCGTGCCCGCCACTTGTTGCGTAAACAGACCGGCCGCTCTGGATGCCTCGGAGCCCCAAAGACTCCAGAGAGCCGACTGGCTTCCGACGAATAGCTGCGAGTTGGTTGCCGTGATCGGATTGTTCGGATCGGTGCTGAGCTCCCCGCCCGTGAGCGAGTCGAGATGGCACGCCGCGACGCCCAGCAATGCTGTAAACGCCGTGGCCGTGCTCAACTTCTTTATGTGGTATATCACTCTGAGTTCTCCTTGGCCTTAGCGATTGAAGCTGAACGAAAGAACGAATGAGCGCGTCGGCGGATTGATGAAGTAATCGAGGCCCTGCGTGAGGAATTCCGCGCCGCCCAGGTTCACTTCCGGATCGTAGCCCTTGTAGTGGGTCCACGTCTTCAGGTTACGTCCGCCGAGTTTGACGTCGACTGTCGAGAAGCCGGTGATCGACTTGACCCACGACTGGTCGAGGGTGTAGTTGAGCGAGATCTCGCGCAGCTTGGCGTAACTGGCGTCTTCGACCGCCATGGCACTGGCGGGACCGAAGCCTCCTCCGTCTCCAGTAAACCACGCTTCCCATTCCTGCGGCGTGTGGAACGCCACGCTACCGGCGCCGGGACCAGCGACGTACGGATACACGTCGGTCAGATAGTTCGTCCCGAAAATTCCCTGCTGCGATCTGATCTCTGTCCTCTTTGACGTGCCGAAATTATCGAGGACGCTCAGCGTCTGATCCCACACCTGACCGCCTTTCCGAACATCCAGAAGGCCGGACAGACGCAGCTTGCTCCACAGCGTGATGGAGCTGCGGTACGACATTGTGTATTTCGGATTCGGATCAGCGATCACCCGGTCGGTGTTGTCGACGATGGGCAAGCCGTCATCGCCGATGTACAGCGCGCGTCTCGCGTTATTCTGAGCGCCGCAGACCGCATCGATGTTTGTCCCGTCGGCCAGCACCAACCCACGGCCGCACCGCACAAAGTCCGATCCTCTGATTACTCCGGGTGCGAATCCGACCGTCGAAGACCCGATGCCGCCGTTGAACCCTTCGCTGTTGTATGGAATGAATTGCGCGCCATCCAGACTCTTGACGTTGCCGCGGTTCTGGCCGAACTGCACACCGGCGTCCCATGCAAACGCGGGCGTAGTGATGGGACGGATGTTGAGCACCAGCTCCGTCCCCTTGTTGGTGATCGATGCGGCGTTCTTGATCGCGAATTGAGCGCCGGTTCCCGAGCTGTTGACGGGAACACCCAGAATGACGTCGTCGGCGCGGCGCGTGTAGTACGTTGCCGAGAAATCCATCCGGTTGTTGAAGAACGCGAGGTCCGCACCGTATTCATTTTCGCGGTTGCGCTCGGGGCGAAGCGCCGGATTCCCCAGCGTCTGGCTCGTGACGAGCCCGCCCTGGCCATTGATGGAGGACAGGATCACGTCGTTGTAACCCGACCCGAAAGTCTGGCCCGACGCCAGAGTTGTGACGGCGGCGTACAATGGCGGTTCCTTTCCGGTTTCGCCGTATGCGAAGTGGAGCTTGCCGTAGCTGAGGATACTCTTGGGCACGTCGCCGAGCAGGTTCGTGAAGGTCCAGGCTGCGGAAGCCTTCGGGAAGTTGTGCCGACGCGTCGAAGCGCCGAACGTCGAGAATCCGTCGTTCCGGATACCGGCGTTGAGGACGAGCTGATCGTAAAGTGAGAACTCGGCCTGCGCGAAATACGATTCGATGTGCGCCAGCGAGCGGAATTCCGCCGTTCCGGAGAACGGGAAAACCAGATTCAGCAGATTGCTCGCGCCCTTGTTTACGGTGTTCTGGATCGCGAGCGGCGACGGTGCAATTAGTCCATCGCCTTCGTCGGCGAGCTGACGATAGCGGCGTGAATTCAGGTTTTGGCCGACGGTGAAGGTCGCGTCGATCCTCGAGCCGAAGTCGTGCTTCGCCGTTGCCAGCAGGTTGTGATCGATCTCAAGATTGCTGGCAGTGAAACGGATAACGTTGCCGCGCTTGTCGTTGGCTGACGTCAACGGCAATGCCTGGAGGCGTGAATCGTTGTAGTAATCTCCCCCCAAGGTGTATTTGACGTTGAGCCAGTCGATGGGATTCCAGTCCGCGTTTATGTTGGAGATCGAACGACCGAGCTCGCTTCGGTTGCCTGGATTGTCGAGTACGAAGAACGGATTGTCGTAATAGGCTGCGGCCTGCATCACCGCTACGCTCGTCGGCTCAGGGAACCTGTACGGACGCTGCAGACCCGAAGCCGTGTAGGTATCGAGATTGTTGAACGTCGGCGGAGTGCGCAGCGCGCCAAGCATGATGCCCGAGGTATTCGATCCCTTCTGGACGTACTTTCCCCGGTCATCGATGTAGCTGAAGTTGCCGCCGATGGTGAGCTTGGATGAAACCGCCTGGCTCGCCTTTAGCCGTGCCGTTGCGCGATTGTACTTGTTGTTCGGACCTTTGAAGTAACCGTCCTGGCTGGTCAATCCGCCCGAAGCAAAAAACGTCGTGCGATCGTTGCCGCCAGATATCTGGAGATTGTTGTCCGCGGTGAGGCCGGTGTCGAACAGCTCGTTCTCGTGATTGAATACCGGCGTTCCCGCGGCAATCGGTGCGCCCCAGCTCAGGGCCGTGACGGCGCAATCGGGCCCACCGCACGCGGCGTTGACGCCCCCGGTTCCCTGCCCGTAACTCCGCTGAAGTATGTCCGGAATTCTTGGCCTGTCCCAGGTCTCGGTCGACGAAAGCGTGTAACGGGTGGGACCGGCGTGGCCGCTCTTCGTAGTGATGACCACTACTCCGTTCGATGCGCGCGCGCCATAGATCGCTGCTGCCGCCGCGCTTTTCAGGATCTCCACCGACTCGATGTCGTCCGGATTAACGTCCGCCGCGCGGTTCGTAGATACGGTGCCCTGATTCCCGCCCTGTGTCGATGTCGTGGAGTTGTCGATTGGCTGGCCGTCGACGATGAACAGCGGCTGATTGGCGCCGGAGAGCGAAGTTGCCCCACGGATGCGGATCGACGCTGATGCGCCCGGTTCGCCCGACTGTGTCCTCACCTCTACGTTTGGCGCCTGTGCCGCAAGCGCGGATACGAGATTCTGCGGCTGCACCGCTCTGCGCAGAGCGGAGCTGTCGACGGTATTGATCGTCGTAGTCAATCGCTCTCTTGTGGTCGACGTACCGGCACCCGTCACTACCACCTCACCCAGGTGAAACGGATTGGCCGAGAGCGAGAAGTCGTGGCTGATGGTCGAGCCGGCGGAGAGCGTTATCGGAATCGACACCGCCGTATAGCCGATCACGCGGGCGGTGACCGTTGCCGCCTGGCCGTTCGCTCGCGCGCTCGGAACGACGAACGTGAATCGTCCCGCATCGTTCGTCTGAGCCCCGATATTCGTACCTTGCAATAGAACCGTCGCGCCCGCGAGGGGAACACCCTGATCGCTCGTGACGGTGCCTGTGATCGTTACGCCAGCCTGCGCAATAAGCGAGGACGCGACGACCACGAGGAGCGCGACTGCACTGCTCACACTACGTAGCAACCTCATGGAACCTCCGTGCTCTGTAGTTGATGCGCAATGTGTGAGTGGGCGCTCGGCGGGAAAAGACTTCCAGAGTGTCGAAGCTGTGACGGACGTGTAGCGGATTGTATGCAATTCGTGACGATGACTCGTCGCGTATCTGGAGGCCACTGCGGCGTGCGCGCGCGGAATTGCGAGACGAAACGCGGCACCGCGCGTCAGATTTTACAATTCGCATACATCGCTCGTCGAGCACGATTTCGACGGGAGCGGTATTGTATTGGCTGGTACACCCGTCCAGATGAATTCTTTTGTTCGCGGTATGCGAGTCTACGGAGCCCGACCCCTGCTACTCGGCGCGGCGCTTCTCGGCATTGTCATCGTGTCCGCGCTGGCAGTGCGGGAGTCGATGGCCAATGCGCGCGAGCGCAAGGCCGCAGCCGAGCGTACGATCAGGGACTACGCGATGTTCGCGAGCTACATCTACACGTCGCGCGCGTACCTGTTTGCTCGCGACCGAACGCTGTTCCAGGCGTACCTGCCCGTTCATCCCAGCGATCCATGGGTGCCCGGCACCCTTCCGCCCGCTAATGTGCTCGCTGCCGTGCCGGACACGACAGAGAGATGTGGTCCGAGTGAGAAATGGCCCATCTACAGGTTCAGGGTGATGATGCCGTCTCGCAGCGTGACCTATGCGGGAGGCCGACCTGACGCGCGGATCGACGAGATCATCCGCGACTCCATCCCGAAGCTTGCGGTCAAGCCGTGGATTCGAGGCGCACGATTCGGGTACCTTTTCGTCGATGCGCCGACCGGGCGTGAAGCTGTCGCTTATGCTCCCGCCTACGATTCCGCCAACAATCTTCTCGCGGTCTACGGCTACCGATCGTGCTACGGAGTTCGCGACACCTCCGATTACTCGATCATGTTCAAAGTCGTGCGGGTGATGCCGCCGCAGGTGCCGGGTTACCTGGACTCTCGCGAGAACTCGGCGTACCAACGAGCCATGGCGGATTCTGAAACAATTCGGGAAAAGTGGCCGTCGGGAATGCCAGCAGAATCACTTCTCACGCTGACGATCACGGACATGCAGCACCGCCAACTATACCAGGCCCCGAAGAATGGGCTGTCGTCGGATTACCACGGAGTGGCAGCCCTGGGTTTAATCGGAGGTACCATCTTTTCGGTGGCGTTGAGACCTAAGGTGGCCCAATACCTGGTCGCTGGTGGAATTCCGGAATCCAGGATTCCGGCATCGATGCTCCTGTTGATTGCGAGCGTCGTTCTTGCGATCGCGGGATTTGCGTCGCTGCGCAGCGAGATCCGACTCGTACAGTCTCGTCAGAAATTTCTTGCGAACGTCTCCCACGAGCTTCGCACGCCCCTTCAGCAGATACTCATGTTCGTTCAGCTTTTGAGGCTCGGGCGCACGCGGAGCGACTCCGAGCGCGAACGCTCGCTGGAGATCATCGAGACGGAAACCCACCGACTCATAGCACTCTCTGATTCGGTTCTCGCTGCGGCAAAAGCGGAGACGCAGCTGAACGCCGTCCCCATCGACGTGTCGGCCGTAGTCCGCACAGCCGCGGATTTCTTCGCGCCCCTCGCGCAAGCTCGAAAAATGAACATCGGCGTTGATGTTCCGGACTCGGTCGTCGCGTGCGGCGATTCAGATGCGCTGCGTCAGATTCTCATCAACGTCCTGGACAACGCCGCCAAATACGGTCCGGCCGGCCAATCGATAACGATCGGCGCTCGCGACGAAGGGAAAACAGTGCGGCTCTGGGTGGACGATTCAGGCCCCGGTGTTCCGAGCAACAATCGAGATGAAGTCTGGAAGCCCTTCGTTCGCCTCGGTGGCACTGTCGACGACAGCACCGGCGGCGCGGGTCTCGGCCTTGCGATCGTGCGCGATCTGGCGACGGCGATGGGTGCGCACGTCTACCTGACGGAAGCTCCAACGGGCGGTACCCGATTCATCCTCGAGTTGCTCGCGGCGCGCAATGGCACGCACACCGGCGTGAGCGCGTGACGCAGATGCTGCAGATAACCGGAGTGCCGGAAACAGCGGCGGAGCGGTCGATCCTTATCCTCGAGGACAATGAGACCCTCGCACTCGGACTAAGAAATAGCCTGGAAGTCGAGGGCTACAAGGTCGAGTGCATCGTGGATGGCGAAGCCGGATTGAAATGGCTCGAGAAAACCGACCCTGATCTGATCGTGCTCGACCTTATGTTGCCCGGCCTCAACGGATTCGAGGTTCTGCGCCGATATCGTGCAGGCGGTGGAGCGGCGGCGGTGCTCATTCTATCGGCGCGCGACCAGGAAGTGGACAAGGTTCAGGGCTTCCGGATCGGCGCGGACGATTATGTCGTGAAGCCGGTTGGAGTACTTGAATTCCTGGCCCGGGTGGAGGCGATCATTCGGCGCCTGTCGCCAACGGTCAGACACTCGCCGGGCACGGACGGAAGCGCCCGCGCATCGCAGCTTCGCTTCTCCGACGTCGTAGTCGATCTTCGCACGCGCACCGTGCTGCGCGGCGGAAAGCCGGTCGAGCTCAGTCCGATGGAATTCGATTTTCTCGCATTCCTGATCGAATCCGGCGGTGACATCGTTTCCCGCGACACGCTGATGCAACAAGTATGGCGCTACAGCATGGGCGTCACATCGCGCACGGTCGATCAGCACGTCGCGCGACTCCGGAACAAGCTGGAGCCCGATCCCGCCCAGCCCAGACATCTCATCACAGTCAGAAAAGCGGGATACCGTTTTCAGCGGTAACCGCCGCCGGGGCCGCGCTAACCGATGACGCTCGGGTTGATTGGGTGACTCATAGACATAGGCTTTCGGTTAACGCGGTTTTTATCGCGACGACGTGTTACTCGACTCGTGGGAAATAGGGAGCGACCATCGGCAGGTTTTCCGCCCTGCGCCAGGCAATCCATAGATCGCGCAGGAACGCCTTCTCCATCTTGCGAAGCGCGGACAGATGACAGCGCTTCGGGGCCCACCCAGGCCTTGACGCTGCCAGTCTGCCGCGCTCCACATCATAGAACGATCTGTACTCGCTGCCGCATCGGAGCATCGATATTCCGATGAGATAGCATGAGATCCGAGCCTGGGCGTCGTAGCTCGCGCGTCCCCCAAGCGACGTCCGACGCGGCGCTACTCGCGCGCCGAGCTCGCTTACCGGCTCGAGTGCGCCCGCGCAGGGGCGGGCGCCGGACCGTTTAGTGTGACCTTCGCGGCTCTGGTATCCGATCGGGTATGCGACCTCGAGTCCGCAGCTGGAGCACCTGTACACAACGCCGGGAATTGTGCCGAGTCCGCAGTAGGCCCAGAACGCGGAGGGCGTTCTGGCGCGCGTGACATCGAGTCGGGACAGGAGCCGAGCGGCGAGGAGGTGTCCGATCCCTCTGACGTTCGAGAGCCAGGCCCAAACCGGATGCTGTTCGATGACCTCTGCAATCGCGGCTGCCGCACCGGCTTCGTCGTGAACAGCCCGCGCGTACGTGTGCTCTAGAATGCCGGGAGCTCCGGCGCTTTCCCCGCGCGCAACCGACTTTAGAAGAGCGTCCGGATCTTCGGCAGTCATCCCCGAGCCCGATAGCGACCTGCCCTGAAAGATCGCGCGCAGGCGCTCGCCATGCGCGACCCTGGCCCTCTGCGCCTCCTCGAAAAGCTGATACAGCAATCGAAGCTCGGAGGCAGAGTACGTCTCGTACGTTGGTTCGTGAAGATGTTTGAGCGAGATCGCCATGCGCTGACCGGATTGACGTTCGAATTTGGAACTGCCGAACGGTACAATCCCGCGCGTTAGCACATTGTCTACATCGCGTAAAGGAGCTGCGACCGCGTGTTGAGCTGACGCGGGTTTCTACTGGTTGCCGTTCTGGTCGAGAACATCTCTCACCTTCTTCGCGAATTGACCGGGCGTGAACGGCTTCTGAAGAAACGCCGTGCGTCCGTCGATAACGCCGCGCCTCATCACCTCGTCGTCGGTGTACCCTGACATGAACAGCACGCGCATCCCCTTTCTCCCCTCCAGCAGCTTTTCGACCAGAGGCCGTCCGTTCATCTTCGGCATTACCACGTCCGTCGCAACCATGTCTATCTTCCCCTTGTGGCCGCTCGCGATCGCCAGCGCCTCGATCCCGTTTCTCGCCAGAAGCACCGTGTACCCGCTTGCCTCGAGCACGCGCGCCGAGAGCGCACGCAGGGCGGAATCATCTTCCACCACCAGAATCGTCTCCGTCCCTCGTGGTGCGGGCTGGTCATCCTCCGTTGCGGCGACAAACGCCTCACCCTCCTGCGCGCGCGGAAAATACACCTTGAAGGTCGTTCCTTTCCCCGGCTCGGAATAAATCCATACATCGCCACCGGATTGTTTGACGATTCCGTAGACCGTCGAAAGGCCGAGGCCGGTGCCCTTTCCCTGACCCTTCGTCGTGAAAAACGGCTCGAATACGCGTTGCTGCACCTCACGCGTCATTCCCATTCCGGTGTCGCTGACTGCAAGCATCACGTATTCACCCGGGGGCACCGAGAAATGCCTACCCGTATGCTCGCTCGATAAAATCGTGTTGGAGGTAGTGATATGCAGGCGCCCGCCGTCCGGCATCGCGTCCCGCGAGTTCACCGCAAGATTGATCATCACCTGCTCCAGCTGACCTGGATCGGCATTGATCGAATAGAGGTCCTTCTCGAGAGTTGTAGCCAGCTCGATGTCTTCGCCGATGAGACGTCGCAGCAGCTTCTCGACGCCGTTGACTATCGTGTTGACGTTGATCAGGCGCGGATCCAGGATCTGCTTTCTGCTAAATGCCAGCAGCTGCCGCGTGAGTCCCGAGGCGCGTGCCGCCGCATTCGCGATCTCCGTTACGTCCTCCCTCCGAGGATCTCCTTCTTCGAGATCGGTGAGAAGTAGCGATCCGTAACTCATGATGACAGTGAGCAGGTTGTTGAAGTCGTGCGCGATTCCGCCCGCGAGCTGGCCGACGGCATCCATCTTCTGCGATTGCGCCAGCTGCTCCTCGAGGCGAGCCTGGTTGGTGAGGTCGCGCACCGTGTAAACGAGCACGCCCGGCGCGAACGCCGCGGCGTCGATGTCGAGCACGCGCGACTGATCCAGACCGCCCGGCGAGCCGTTGCCAGCCGAGGACCCATTCTCGTGTAGCGGTCTGCGTTGCCCGGCCGGGGCCTTGAGCCGCGCAATTTCCGGGAGCACGTGGATCAGCGGACGCGAACGAAGCTCCTCGACCGACAAGCCCGTCAGCGCGCACGCAGCCGGATTTGCGTCGTGGATCTCTCCCTCATCGTTGGCTATGAAAAGCGCATCGCTGACGTGCTCGAAGATTCGCCGCAGACGCTCTTCGCTGTCCTGTCTGCCGGCCTCGGCGCGACGCCGCTCGGAGCGCTCGCCCGCGCGACCAAGAGTAGCCAGGAGATAATCCGGCTCGACGGGCTTGATCAGATAGTCGTAGCTCTTCTCACGCATCGCGCGCACGGCGCTATCAACCGAGGCGTTTCCCGTCAGGATTACGACTTCGGTGAGATCGGATATCTGGCGCAGCCGGCCGACGAGCTCGATGCCGTCGATGTCGGGCAGGCTCAGATCGATTAGGGCAACTGCTGCGGGCGTGTCGAAGCTGTTGGCGAGATCGAGAGCGCCTTGTCCGGTGGGCGCTGTCGAAGTATTATAGCCGTTCATTCGCAGGATGTCCGTGATCGTCCGGAGCATCTGCGCATCATCGTCAACGACGAGTACGCGAAGCGAGTTAGGCAAAGAGCTCATCAAGAATCTCGATCAGGCGCGTCGGAGGAAACGGCTTGTGGAGGCTCGCGTGGACGAGTCTGCCCTGCATCAGCTCGGGATGGTCGGCGCTGCACGCCTCTCGTCCGTTGCACAATATCAGGGCGACGCCGGGATTCACCCTTCGTATCGCGACCACGGAATCTTCCGCGGAGAGTCCGTCCAGTCGGAGATCGAGCACTACCACGGGCGGTGAGGTCTTCTCGAGCGTTTGCAGAGCATCGTCGAGACTCTTCGCGAACATCGTCTGATAGCCTTTCTGCACCAGCATCTCGCGCAGGCTGCCCAGGAAAGTGGAGTCGTTCGCGATAACGAGCACGGGTTTGGGCGACTTTCGCGTTTGCTCGAGCATCTCGAGCAGCCCCGACAACACAACCGGCTTCGACAGCACCTTGAGTGCGCCTTCCCGCTCCGCCTCCGCGATTATGTCGGCGGCGGTGTACGCCGTCATCAGGATCACTTTGATTCCCGGGCGCACCGCCTTCATTGCCTTGAATGCATCGACACCGTTGATGCCGGCCATCCGCACGTCCATGAGCACTGCCTGATAGTCGTGCTTCCGCACGGCTTCGACCGCGTCTTCTCCGCTGTACGCACCGTCCGGGTTCCAGTCCTGGAGCCTTACGATGTCGGAGAGAGTGCGCACCATTTGCCGGTCGTCGTCGACGATCAGAATTTTACGCGTCACGGCGCTTTCTCGACGGGACTCCCACGCTTCACGCTGCTTCCTTCACGATCGGCAGGTCAACCGACAGCGTCGAGCCCATTCCAGCCTCGCTGGAGGCCGAGATCTCGCCGCCGTTCGCGTGCACGAGACTCCTGGAGACCGCGAGACCGAGTCCGATCCCGCGCGCCTTGGTCGTGAACAGCGGCTCGAAGATCTTCTCGAGCTCCTCGCGCGTCATGCCGACACCAGTGTCTCTGACGTCGAGCCGAACGAACCCGTTGCTGCCGCGGCTCGCCCGAACTTCGAGCGTGCCCGATTTTCCTTCCATTGCCTGGAGCGCGTTCGTGAAGAGGTTGAGAACCACCTGGCCGATTTGAACCCGGTCCACGCGCAGCGCCGGAAGGTTCGGCGCAATCGTCTGCACCAGCTTCGTGCCATTCAGGTTGCCGATTCGCTCCAGCTGCTCTTTGACGATTGTTTCGACAGGGACATTCTCGAACTGTGGCGTCTTCACACGCGCGAAGTCCAGCAGATCGCCAACGATCTTTTCGGAGAGTGCGATCTGCGTCTTGATGATGCCGAGGTACTCCTTGACGTTCTCGGGAGCTTCCTTGAGCACCATCACCAGGTAGTAGATCGCGTTGGTCATCACGCCGAGTGGATTTCTGAGCTCGTGACCTACGCCGCCCGCCAGTTGGCCGAGCATCGCCAGCTTCTCTCGGCGCACGAGTGATTCCTGTGCTTCGCTTAGCTCCTGGAGCGCGCTCTCGAGTGCGCGCGTACGTTCCTGGACGCGAACCTCGAGTACGTGATGCGCGTCGTCCACCTGTTTGGCCATGCTGTTGAACGACTGCGCGAGCACGCCGAGCTCGTCCCGCCGCGAGTAATTCACTCGCAGAGAGTAATCACCCTCCGAGATTCCTTCTGCCGCTTCGGTGATATCCGCCAGCGGTCCAGTGATCTGACGGCTGATGAAGAACGCGGCGATTCCTCCAATGAGGACGAGCACGATCGCCGCGATTCCCATGTCGCGAAGAAAGCGGTTTGCAGGAGCCAGCACTGTGGAAACAGGAACGTCCACCAGAAGCGTCCACCCCATCGATCTGATCGGCACGACGACGCCCACTCGGCGGACACCTTTTCCGCCGGTAAACTCCTGTGAAACTCCAGGTTTCCCCAGATTCGCCGGACCCGGAACCACACCGGCCAGATCCGTCCACGTCTTTCCTCCGTCGCTAGTCAGAAGAAACGACACGTCAGCGCCAATGAGTCCTGAAATGAGCTGTGCGCTCTGGCCCTGCGCTATCTGCTTGTAGATCGTGACTGCTCCAATGGTCTCGCCGCGCGGGCCGACGACTGGCGCAACTGTCTGGTAGTGGAGAACTCCGTGGTCGAACGCAAAACCTTCGATTGCCGTCTTTGTTGGTGGTGTGACTGCCGGGTGATTCTTGAACGGCGCCGAAGCTGTCACCTTTTCACCATCTGCCCACAAAATCTGTCGGCCCTGCTTATCACTGACTTCTATTGCAAGCGTCTGCTGTTGGGGAGTCTTGGCGATGTGACTGAGCGCACTTTCCGCCACCGCGCGCGAGCGCGGGTCACCGGTGGCAGTGAATTTCCTGATGGTGGAATCGCCTGCGATTTTTTCGACCTCGCCCCGCAAATGCTTGCCGGAGTCCTCGAACAAGCTGCCGAGCAGCTTCGCCGCGCTCTGCATTCGCACGCCACCCGCCGTAACGAGCGCCGAGGTTAGCTGGCGATAGGCAATCGCCGACAACAGCAGGATTGCCGTTACCAGGAGCGCGGAAATCAGCAGCGGCAACTTTCGGGACAGCGATTCCCGCGGCGAGAAACGGCGCAGGGCCGCCCCCTTATAGTCAGGAATCAAGTTCCGAATGGTTAAAGGGGTTCGTTGAATGACTGCTCTTGCGAGGTCACGTCACGCGCGGAGACACCCTTTCCCGCCTCAAACGTCGATCGTTACGCATACAAATGAGTGCGGGACCTCACCGAGAAAAACCTCGGGATGTCAAATCTCTATCAGAGAATGGCAGTTTCTTTTCGGAGCCCGCAATTCGCGGCCTCAACAGCGCCGCAATAACCGCGCTACACGTCGCAGGTGTGAAAGGCCTCCCCCAGCGATGTCAGCGGATCGCGCGTGGGAACGAACTCGTGCGCGACGAATCCCGAGAAGCCCGTGTCGGCGATCGCCCTCATGATGCCGTGCCAATTGAGCTCCTGGCTGTCGTCGAGCTCGTGCCTCCCCGGCACCCCTCCAGTATGGTAGTGCGCAATGTGCTGATGGTTGTCGCGAATCGTGCGGATCACGTCGCCCTCCATGATCTGCATGTGGTAGATGTCGTACAGCAGCTTCACGCGGGGAGAATTCACGCCCGACATCACCTGTACCCCAAACCAGGTATGGTCGCCCTGATAATCCTTATGATCGACCTTCGAGTTCAGAAGCTCCACGCAAACCGTCACGCCCTGCTCCTCAGCCAGTGGTGCGATCTTCTTCAACCCATCGATCGCGGCAGCAATGCCAACGGCATCGCTCCGCCCCTGACGGTTGCCGAACATAGCAATGAGGTTTGGAACTCCCGCAGCTTTGGCGACCGGCAGCGCTACCTCGAGCTCGTGAAGCAGCATCGGATGGCTCGCGCGGGTGGTGAAGCCGTTGGTCAAGAAATCGGGGCGGTCGTTGGTGTAGCCCATCGACACGGTGAGGCCGTGGTCGCGGACCACACTCCAGTCGCTCTGCTGGAGGAGATCAATGCCCTTGAGGCCGATCTGTTTTCCGGCCGCACAAAGGTCTGGCAGCGGAATCTTCCCGTAACACCATCGTGAAGCGGACTGCCTTAGACGTCCGCTGGAGACCGCTTCGCCGTCTGTCG
>JBOHTC010000217.1:0-2513 GCA_050733495.1 Gemmatimonadaceae bacterium
CTGATCGCGCAGGGGCATGTGCTGGTGGACGGACGGCGGGAAAAGGCGAGCTATCGCACGGAGCCGGGGCAGGTGGTGAAGGTCCGGATTCCCATCGTCGAGAAGCGCGCGATTGCCGGTGAAGACATCCCGGTAAGCATCGTATACGAGGACGAGGCGCTTCTTGTCGTGGACAAGCCGGCGGGCATGGTCGTCCATCCGGCGCCCGGCAACTGGACCGGAACCCTGGTCAACGCCCTCCTTGGCCGTGGTGGGCCGTTGTCGAGCGAAGGGGAGCCCGAGAGGGCGGGGATGGTGCACCGTCTTGATAAGGAGACCTCGGGACTGTTGGTGGTAGCCAAGACCGACCGGGCGCACCGGTTGCTGAGCGCAGCGATAGCGGCCCGGCGGGTGGTTCGTCGATATGCGGTGATGACGTGGGGCCATGTTACGAGCGATGCCTTCACCATCGACAAGCCGATAGCCCGTGACCCCCGAGACCGGAAGCGCATGGCAATCGTCAATAAGGGTCGGCCGGCCAAGACCGACCTCATACGCCTTGCCCGGTTCGACGCGGGGGACCTACTTCGTGCGCATCTCCATTCCGGACGGACTCACCAAATCCGCGTTCACCTCGCGTCTGTCGGCCATCCTGTCATGGGCGATGACACTTATGGCGGCGGCGGAGGACGTCGTGTGGCCGGACTTCCTCCCAAACGCCATTTCCTCCACGCGGCGTGGCTCGCGTTCAAACATCCAGTGACCGGCGAGCCGCTTGATTTCCACTCACCACTCCCTGAGGACCTTGCCCACGCCCTAACGGTTCTTGCGGGCGAGCACGCTTTGCCCGCTGGCGCTGACCAACTCGCTGCGTTCGGGTTTTATGAGTGAGGCAGTAACAGTTCCACCGGAGCAGGTGGCGGAAGAAGAACCGCAAATTCCCACTCGACGTCTGTTGGCGTTCGACGTCGGTGGAAACATTTTCGCGTGCGACATGGATTCTTTCCGCGAGATCGTTCCGGCCCAGCGGACGACAAGATTGCCGGGAGCACCGGACACGGTGTGCGGACTGATAAATCTGCGCGGAACGATAGTAACCGTGATCGACGGCGGAACGGCCCTCGAGAAGCCGCGCTGTGACCGAACCGGCGGACTCATTCTGCTCGTAGACTACTTCGAGCGGCTGGTCGGACTCGGAGTCGATGACGTTCGCGACATCCACGATGTTCCGATCGATCAGTTCGGCGACGCCGCGCCGCTCGACTCCGTCGCAGCAGGGGTGGTTACGTCGGCTGTCGAAATTCAGGGAAGAAAAGTATTCGTGCTCGACATCAAGGTGCTGGTTCAGGAAGTCTTCGGACAAAGGAGGTAGGGTGGGCAGCACGGTTCTGGTTTGTGACGACGCCGTATTCATGCGGACGATGGTGAGCGACATCCTTTCTCAGGCGGGCTTCACCGTTGTTGGCGAGGCTGAAAACGGGAAGCAGGCAGTCGAGAAGTACCAGAAGCTCAAGCCGGATCTGGTGACGATGGACATCATCATGCCGGAGATGGGCGGGATCGAAGCGGTGAAACAGATCACCCAGATGGACCCGGCTGCGCGCATTCTCATGTGCAGCGCCATGGGGCAACAGGCACTCGTGCAGGAGGCGCTGCAGGCTGGCGCCCGCGATTTCGTGGTCAAGCCCTTCCAGCCAAGCCGCGTCCTCGAGGCAGTGCAGCGGGTGCTGGGCTGAGTGGACACCGGTCGCTACGCGAAGCTCTTTCTTTCCGAAAGCAGGGAAAACCTTTCGGAGATAAATAACGCGCTCCTCGAGCTGGAGCGGGGCGGCGGCGACGCGGCCATCACTCGCTTGTTCCGAGCGGTGCACACGATCAAAGGCATGGGCGCCGCCATGGGCTACGGCGGAGTGAGTGAGTTAGCTCACGAGCTCGAGACGTTGCTGGACAAGCTTCGGAGCGGCGCGATGAAGGTGTCCCCTCAGATAATGGACACGCTGTTTGCAGGCGCGGATGTACTGGAGCAGGCCGTCGACCTGGCGACCGCGCCGTCCCCGACACAACTCGACGTCAGCGAGATCATCGGACGCATTCGCACGGTTGCGAGCGCGGATCCAGCTCCAACGGCGACGTCTGAATTCTCCGTCATGACTGTCGAGAAAAAAGACGAACCCAGGACGCCGTCAACGAAATCGCCGCGCCACATTCGGATCGATGCGCGGCGGCTGGACACACTCATGAACGTGATGGGAGAGCTTGTCATCGCTCGCGACCGGATCGCGCAGATCGCGGAGCGGCTCGCAGATCCGGCGCTCCTCGAGGCCACGCTTCGCGCGTCGCAGATCGTCGCAAGCCTTCAGAACGAAATCATGACCAGCCGGATGGTGCCGGTGTGGCAGGTGTTCGACCGGTTTCCACGCGTCGTTCGCGACACGGCGCGCGCGCTTGGCAAGGAGATCGACTTCAAGATCGAAGGCAAGGAGATCGAGCTGGATAGATCGATGCTCGATGAGATGGGCGAGCCGGTACTGCAC
>JBOHTC010000218.1:0-30517 GCA_050733495.1 Gemmatimonadaceae bacterium
CTTCACGACCTCGGTGCCCACAATCGCGAGGCCGCCGGCCTCGAGCGCCGCGATGCTCGTGTCCTGCAGGCGCGACCGGGAATCATCCAGCGCGAATATGCCCGAGATCCCGATCGCCGCGATCGGCAGGGCGTTGCCGAGCTTCACGGTGCGCTGCAGGGCCTTGGAGTCCTGGTGGCGCTTGGCGTAATCGTCGATCGTGTGGTCGAGGAGCGCAGACGCAAGCACGATCCCGGTGCCGAGCACGAGTCCGTCCGCCCAGCTCGACTGGCCCGCCTCGCTGCCCACCGCGGCCGCGTCGCCGGCGAGGAAGTCCGGCCAGCGCCGGTCGGCGCCTAGCTGAGGCAGGGCCGGGTCGTCGTCCATGTCGCCCACGCGCCGCAGGCCGTCGCCGTCGCGCACGGTGACGACGTCGCGCTCGAGGAGCTGGGCGAGGTCGTTGGGCGACTCGACCATCTGGCCGACGTCGCGCGTCCAGGGCGAGAGCGACATCCGCGCCACGGCGCGCGTGTCGCGCGTGAGCATGGCGTCGAGCGACATGCGCATGAAGATGCCCTTGTCGTAGTACGGGTTGCCGGGGCTGCCGGGCGGGGTGATGTCGTTGCCGTTGGTCACCGTGTACCAGGCGCCCACCTCGAATCCGGAGGCGAAGCGCCGCTTCACTTCCATCCTGACGCCCTCGTCCTTCGCGAGGAAGCGCCCCGCGCGCAGCGTCGCGGTGAGGCCCTGGCTCATGTGGTAGTGCAGCGACGCGATCGCGGTGACGGTCTGGTAGTCGAGGTGGCCGAACCAGCCGTCGTAGTCGCGCTGCTGCAGCGCGTCCACCGCGAGGTCGGCGGCGATGCCGCCGCCGGGCGAGAGCCACAGCACCTGGCCGCCCGCGCCCGAGTACATCTCCTCGTAGATGCCCGCCGAGAAGCGCGCGTAGACGCGCGTGTCGGGCTGCTCGTAGTGGTTCACCATCGCCTTCAGCAGCTTGAAGTCCGAGCCGCGCTTGTAGAGCGCGATGTCGGTGCGCACGTGCGGCAGGTCGCTGTCGGAGGGCTGCGTGACGTCGCTCACGTTTTCCGAGATCGTGGCCTTCAGTTCGGAGTTGAAAAAGGTCCTGGAGGCGAGCTGCCGGTCCCAGGAGAAGAGCGCCGAGAGGTCGTACTTCGCCGCGCCGCTCGGGTCGTTGAAGAAGAACGACAGCGTCGGCCGGACGACGAAGCGCCCGCCGGCGAGGTTTTGCTCGTAGGCGAGCAGCCGCTCGGGCGAGCGGCCCTTGATCACGATATCCTCGGGCAAGGGTTCCGCCGCCGCGGCGAGCGCCTGCTCGCGCGCCTGGTCCGGCTCGATCCCCTTCGGGTCCGCGTACTCGACTGAGACCGTGGGCACCAGCATGTCGCGCGAGGCCATGCCGTTGAAGTAGCGCTGCAGCGTCTTCGGGTCGGCGAACTCGTAGGTCGCCACGCGGAGCACCCCGTCCTGGTAGGTGACGCGCAGCTCCCTCACTTCGAGCGGTGCGAAGGCGAGCATCGTGCGCGCGGCGCGTCCCACCGCGCGCGGCACGCTCGAGATGCGCGGGTTCGAGAGCGACGCTTCGAGCGTGCCGTTCACGTAGCGCGTCCTCACGTTGGCGTAGCCCTGCGCTTCCAGCGCCTTGCGCAGCCGCGCCTCGTGGGCGGGGTCGTCCAGCCACTGCGCCTCGGTCGGGCGGGGATTGATCTTCGTGTAGGGCGCGGGCTCGTCGATCTTGGGGATGAACTCCTTCGCTTCGAGCGGGATCGAGACCCAGGCGTTCACGCCGGTGTCGCCGTGGTCGGTGAAGAGCTTCGCGCCCCAGTAGTCCTGGTGGTATTCGAGGCCGAGGGCGGCGCCCTTCTTGTCGTCGATGGCGCCGGAGAGGGCGGCCCCGTGATCCAGCGCGTAGTTGTAGGCGTTGTACTCGGCGACGAGCGACCAGTGGGGGAGGCTTTGGGGCTGCCAACGGATGCCGCCGAAGGCGCCGTCGATGCGGTCGGTGCCGTAGCCGAGGGAGAGGTCGAATTCGCCGAAGCGCTTCGAGGCGACGGCATACGCCGCGGGGAACAAGTCGGTTCCGCCGCCGGCATCCTGCGCACCCAGCGCGATTTGCGGCCAGTACTGGCGCTCGTCGAGCAGGCGGAGCTTGACGTCGAAGGATTTGTCCTTGTAGTCGCCGTAGTTGGTGTCCGGGCGGTCGGGAAATGCTGGCACGTGCTCGATGCGCGAGAAGCGGAAGGACGCCTCGAACCACGGCATGAACGAGATGCTGGACCACAGCGCGAAGTAGGGCCGGTCGAAGCTGTACCCCGTGCGCCACGTCCCGTCCGGCGCGAGCCGCGCATCGGGCATGCTGATGAGCCCCGTCTGGCCGGTGACGGAGGGCAGCGGCTCAGGCCCCTCCGCCCACGCTGTCGTACGTTGGGCCATCGGCCCAACAATCAAAACAATGATTACCACCCACCTGCGCATCCCGCGAGCCTATCCGCAAAAAGAAAAGGCCCCTCGAAGGGGCCTTTTCAAGAGTCTTCCCGGCTCAGTGGTGGCTCGTCGCCGCCTGGCCG
The DNA here is from genome assembly GCA_050733495.1 of Gemmatimonadaceae bacterium. GTDB lineage: Bacteria > Gemmatimonadota > Gemmatimonadetes > Gemmatimonadales > Gemmatimonadaceae > UBA4720. The sequence goes on from JBOHTC010000218.1 coordinate 2,568, forward strand.
TTGTCGATCGACGTGCCGATGATGGCGGCGCCGACGCCCACGGCAATGGCAGCGCCCACGCCTGTCCCAACCGACCCGGCGACCGTTCCCGTGGCGGCGCCCGTGGCCGCTTCCGCTCCGGCCGCGGTTACGGCCGGCGTGAGGGCCACCGCAGCGAGATTGGAGAACGCGGTGCTTACCGCCGGGGGCAGGGACGACGCGGGAATCGCCGTGGCAAGCGAGTTCGCGTTCGCGGCGGTGCCGATCGAGCCTTCGCCGAAGACGCCCGAGCCCGCGCCGTTGGAGACGCCGATCGCGCCGTGCGAGACGGTGAAGTAGGTCTGGTTCGTCAGCGCCACCGAGAAGTCCGTGCCCCGGATGCCGATCGTCGCCTGCGGGGTGCGCACAGCCACGGTATCGCGGTTCCTTGCTCCGATGATCCCGGTGACGAACCGCATCGCGCCCCTGAGCAGGTCGAACACCATGCGATCGTTGTGGGGCTCTTCCGCCTTGAAGCGGTAGTCCGTGATCTTGAAGCTGGTGTTTTCGTCGAGGACGACCTGCTGCTTGTCGTCGAACACAAGGGTGACCTGGGCGCCGGGGCCGGTGGTGAGCGTTTGGCCGGCCTCGACGCGCATGTTGGGCGTTGCGGCGCCGTATCCCACGCGCACGTCGCCCGTCATGTTGGCGATATTGGCCGCGGCGAAGGCCTGGGCCGCAAACAGGAGCCCCGCGGCGAGGAAGGCGAGGAGCGAGGTTCGGGTCCGGGTCATGACATCCTCCCTGCTTGTTGACTGCGTACGGTGGGCCTTCGGCCCACCCTACCGATTGATCGCATTCTACAGAGTCCCGCCGGTGGGGCGCTCTTTCCCGGCGGCCGGGGTGCCGGACCCGGTCCGTCCGGGCCGGGGCGTGCGGAACCGGACGATGCGCCAGTAGATCCACAGGTAGGCCAGCGCAAAGGCGACGGCGAAGCCTTGCAGGATCCACGTCTCGTCCCAGAACACCACCGCGGGGATCGCGGTCGCGAGGCAGGCGATGAGCATGCACAGTGTCGTGAGGGCACTGCGCGTAACGGGTCCGCCGCGCCGCAGGAGCCGGCGGTAGACGAGCGTGTGCAGGTGCAGGCCGTCGGCGTCGGCGGGCGAGCGGCCCCGGAGGGCCTTGCGGCGCCAGCCCGAGAAAATGGTTTCCCAGACCGGGTACCAGAGGAGGAGCAGGGCGAACCAGGGCGAGACCTCCGAGTTTCGGTGCACCAGCAGGACCGCGAGCTCCGCAATCGCGAAGCCGAGAAAATAGGCGCCGCCGTCGCCTGCGAACAGGACGCCGCGCGGGTAATTCCAGACCAGGAAGCCCGCCGTGGCGCCGAGCAGGATCAGCGCGGCCTGGAGGATGCGCAGGTCGTCCACCCGCCACGCCACGATCGCGATCGCGGCGAGGATCGTGAGCGCGACGAAGCCGAGCAACCCGTTCATGCCGTCGACGATGTTCGCCGCGTGCGAGAACCCGCCTACGGCGAAGAGCGTGAAGCTGAAGGCGAAGATCTCGTACTGGAAGAGATAGTCGTCGAACGGCAGATCGAGGTCCGATATGCGGGCGTCGAGCAGGACGTAGCCGACGGCAGCCGCGCCGAAGGCAAAGAGCAGCCGGCTGTACGGAGAGACCTTGCGCGTCAGGTCTTCGAGGAAACCGCCTGCGAAGGCGGGCAACGCGGCAAGGAGGTAGAGCGCCATCCACCGCAGTTCGCCCTTTTGGAGCACCAGCGCGCCGGCAGCAACTCCCGCGAGAATCCCGAAGCCGCCGATCCGCGGAACGGGAGTTTTGTGGACCTTCTGCAGTCCCGGGATCGTGTCGTCGATGGACAACTTCTCATGCGCGCGCCGGAATGCGAGGACGAGCCAGCACACGGCGAAGGAGGCGAACAGCGCGGCGACGAATCCGGAAGCCATGGTTTCGAGATGCTAACAATCGACCATCTGAACATAGTCCCTGCGCCAAGGCCATGCCATGTTCCGGCGGGGGGTACTTACGAATCTTTACGTACGGTGGGCCAACGGCCCACCACCCTACGGCTTCGTGTTGACCGCGATCTTCCACCGCCCGCTCATCTCGCCGACCTCGATCTTCGAGGTGGGGTCGAGGAGTACGGTGGGCCGCAGGCCCACCCTACTCGCGAACGGGTCGAGTGCGCTCGCCTGGCGCTCGTGGCCCGCGAGCTCGAGCAGGTAGCCCAGTCGCCTTACGGCGACGCTTTCATAGGCTTGGGCGAGCGTGGCGAGCTTGCGCGCGCCGGCCTTTGTGCCGAGTTCGCGCGCGATCTGGGCGACCCTGCTGATGCCGCCCGCCTTGTGGAACCAGCGCGCGCAGTCGAGGAGCGTGAGCTCGATGCCCGCGGCCTTCGCCACCGCCGATCCCGTTTTCCATTCCTTGAGCCGGTCGAGGCGATTGGTTCGCGAAAAGCTGTTCTCCGCCTGGGCCGTGAACTCCAGCCGGTGGCGGCCGATGCCGAAGTCGCGCAGCTCGCGCGGGACGACGAGCTGGAACGCGGGGGCTTCGACAGTGGCGCCGTGGATGTGCGCGGCGCTAAGGAGCGAGATCCGGTAGTCGCATTGCTGGTGGAGCATCAGCGCGTGGATCCATTGCGCCGGGTCGGGTGCGCCCGAATCATGGTCCTCCGGGCGCAGTATCAGGTAGAAGCCGGGCCGCGGATTGGCGATGCGGTGGTTGCGGGCGAGCTTGCTGAGGGAGGTGGTGAGGGTGCTGTCGGAGGCGCTCAGCGCGCGCAGCGCGTTCTCGCGGGTAAACCAGACGTGGCCGCGGGAGAGGCGGCGCTCGAGGAAGGGGTCGAGAGAAGCCACGGCGAAGGCCTCAGAGGCCTTTGCCTCGGACGACGACCTTCAATCCCCGCCCGATGATCGACAGATCCAGCCAGAGCAGCCCGAGCGAGGAGAGTTTCAGGTACCTGTCGACGTATTCGTACTCGTAGACCGGGTTTCCCATCTCGGGGGTGCCTTTCATCACATGGCCGAGGCCGAGTAGACCGCCCTTGATCAGGAATCGGGTCACGTTGCCCTGCTGCCGGTCGCGCTCGTAGTGGATCACCGCCAAGGGACGCGGTCCGACGATGCTCATGTCGCCGCGCAGGATGCTGTAGAACTGCGGCAGTTCGTCCAGGTAGAACTTCTTCACGAAGCGGCCTACGTAGGTCCGCGTTTCCGGGGTCCATTCCGCCGCGTACGCGATCCAGTCCCCGCGCTTCGCGCCCTCCGGCTCGATGAACTTCGTCTTGATCAGCCGGATCTTGTACTTCGGAAATACCTTCCCTGCGCTCACCGCGTTGTAGCTGAAGAACATCGGCCCCTTGTTCTCCCGGATCAGCCAGCCCTCGACCAGGTAGCCGAGCTTGAGCAGGAGAAGCACCGGCGCCGCGGCGAGCAGCAGGGCCGCGGCCACGACCTTGTCGAAGATGAGCTTCGGCATGCGGCCGGGCAAGGGCTCCTTGATCTCGAAGATGTGCCGGTAGCGCGCCTTGATCGCCTCGGTCGGAGGCTTGTACGGAAACGCCTCCTTGGGTTCGGGCGGGCGATTCATCGCCTGGACTGGAGCGCGAACTGGAACACTTCCTCGAACTGGTCGGCGATCCGATCGAGGTCGAAATTCTTCATCGCGTACTCGCGCGCCCTGGCGCCCATCTGCTTGCGGCGCTCTGGGTCTCTGCGAAGCGTGTCCGCTTCCTGGAGGAGCGCCTGCATGTCCCCGGGCCTTACGACCACGCCGGCCCCGGCCTCTACTACAGTTCTTGCCGCAAGATTTTCCTGCGGTACCGCCAGGAGGATGGGCCGCGCGGCGCACAAATAGGACAGCACTTTCGAGGGCACGGAAAATACGCCGGCTTCCGGCTCGAGAATGGCGACCAGCACGTCGGCGCTCGCGAGGACGTCGGGAAGCGTGGCGTAGGGTTCGAACGGGAGGACCAGCAGGTTGTCCAGCTCGAGCTCGCGTGCCTTGGTGGCAAGCCACTCGGCAGCCGCGCCTTCGGAAATGACGACTACGCACGCCTCCTTGTCGTCACGATAGTGGCGTGCGAGCTGCAGCAGGAGACCGGGATCGTGCTTCATTCCCAAGGTGCCAGAGCACACGAAGCAGAAGGTCGTGGCAATGCCATGAGCGAGCGACCATGGATTGTTCTTGGGGCGCTCGGGTACCTCGTCGGTTGAAGCCCAGTTCGGAATCGTCCGGATCGCCCGGTCTTCGACGTTCCATTCACGCAATACGCCCCGGAAGTCCTCGCTAATGACGACTACAGCGTCGCTTGAGCGAAGCAGCCTTTGCTCCATTGCGGTGTAGTGCCTGCCGACCAGGCGTCCGAAAACGCCAAGCCGTGCCCCCAACAGGCGCTCGATGGCGATGCCCTGGATGTCTTGCAGCCAGAAAATGAATGTGGCGCCGACCTTGCGCGCGGCATCGAGCGCGGCCGCCTGGGCGTCGAGCGGCGTAGTGGCGGAGATGACGATCTCGGGACGAAACTCGAGAATGCGCTCCGCGAGAAGACGTCCGTACCGCTTTTCCTTGAAGTAGCGCCGGACGAACGCCTGCTTCTTGATGACCTGTCCGAGATCGATCTCCGAGAAACGGAGTGACGGAGGGTCGGAGTCGGGATTGCCGACCGCGCCGCGGGGCGTCAGGACCGAGCGGGAAGAGAGATGCAGAACGTCATAGCTACGGCGGGCAAGTTTTCGGGCGAGCTGCGCCGGGAAGGCGTGGCCGGGGTAGTCGTGGATGAGGATGCGGGCCGGTTGCATGGGCCGGCCAGTCACTGAACGCCGGATGAGAACAGGAAGTCTGCTTGGATCGTACGGCCGGCGGCATCGTGGATCGCATTGTGAATCCCGACTAGCCTGAACCCGCGCTCACGCAGCCATTCGATCACCTCATCAGCGAGCGCCTGGCCTGCATAGAGCTCGATGTAGGAGCACTCCACGTAGACGTGATCGAATCGGTTCAGCAGGGGTTCGCAACCCTGCAGCGCTTGCAGTTCGAAGCCTTGCACATCAATTTTTAGCAGAGCAGGCGATTCGATCTCGCTTTGCGACAAAAAGTCGCCAAGCGGTGCTATTTTGACTTTGGCTGTACCGACTTCTGAGGTACCGGGGAAGGTCGCGTTCTGCCTATCCGTAATCGGCAGCAGGGAAGAGGAATCGTCCCGCTTGGAAATATGAATAGTGGCATCGCCATGCACGGGGCCGATGGCGGCCTCATGCAGCGTTACGCGCGTGTCGGCCTCGAATAGCGCGCGGAATCGGGCTGCCGGCGCCGGCAGGGGCTCGAAAGAGAAGATCCGAGCTTCGGCGACGCACTGGCGCGTGGCCAGCGCGAACTGCCCTCGATTTGCCCCAATATCAACTGCGGTTTTGTACTGCGTGCCCCGTAGCAGGGATTCATGCTCAACGCCAGCAGTGACCCCATGACGGAGAAGTGCGTGCCGATAGTTGTTTGTAGCGAGGATCCCAACCAGCTTCCTGAGCCTAGTGGCCAGCGTCCGGAGTCCCACCCTGTCAATCCTATTTGCTTAGTAAACGGCACGCACGGCGAAACGGGCATTTTGACAAAGCTCTCCACGGCACATCTTTATGACAATACCGAGTTCTCAATGTGCGTGTGTACAAAATGCTTCCTCCCTACTCATGTCGCTCAAAGGGCAGACCGCAATCCCTAGAAATTGGATTCGCGCTTATTGTGGCTATAGCCAGCCCCTTGAATTAAGCCATCTGCCATTGCTTCCACAGAATATTTGTCGGCGCACAATTGTGCTATCGCGGCTCGACGGGCAATCCATGCTTGTCGATTGGCGAATACACGTTCCATCACATCTGCTAAAGATGCAGCGCTGGAAGTACCGAATGGAATCGCATTGAAATCGTCTCTCGCCGCCTCAATTTCTGGAGAGTGCGGTTCATCCTTCCCGTAGATCATCGGTACACCGAAAGAATGGCTCTGCGTGAGCGATAGCCCTACATATCCTGGAGATACGCTTACAAGTGAAAGAGCAAACAGTTCGCGAAGTGAAGGCAGATTGGAGATGTGCCCAAGAAAATCTACATGAGAGGCAAGCCCCACTTTCTCAACCCAATTGCGCAATTGAACTTTCATTGGACCGTCTCCAACGACGGAGAGACGAGTACCAGAAGGCAATCTCTCGCGAGCTCGACGGAAACCCTCTAACAGTAAATCCGGCTTCTTCGACGGAATCAATCGCCCAACGTAGACGATGTTACGGGCCGCTGCATGGGGGTTCGCATATATGTCGATCTGGCGATAGAGAGCATTTGGCGCAACGGTAACCACTGCATTTGGCAATCGTGCGGAAAACGCGCTCGCATCAGTTGCAGAGTAGGAAATGATTCGACCCCCAAGGAGACACATTGCGTCGCGCAAAGTCGTTCCGGACCCGCGCCCACGACGACCCCAAGCGTGTCCCCATAGGGCACTCTTTCTACCGATAGCTCGCCTCAGTAAGAGTGCAATCCAAACGTTCACTATTCGAGGATTTAGCTCCAGAATCACGTAGCGAGCGAGGACAACGCGCACTAAGGCGCCAATCTGCCAAATGGCGAATTTACCGATGAAAACATTTCTGATGCGCCGCAAATGAGAAGGTAATGTGACACCGGTGGCTATGGAACGATCAGCTGTGTGCGCTCCCGCATAAATTGCAAATTGGCTACCAAGTCTTTGCGCAACAAGCTCGAGTACCGCTTGTCGGTAATCTGCAATTACGGTTTGCTGAAGAACAAGCACTGGTAGTGATCCTTAGCATTCCCAAGGTTGCATTTCTTGGTGCCATGCTAGTGCGCGCTCTGATGTCAGAAAAGCATCACTGTGCCAACAGGCCGCAAAACGGGAAAATTGTGATTGTATGAAGATCAGTGTTTGCATGGCGACATACAACGGGGCAAGTTGGCTGCCGACGCAACTCGCTTCCATTTTGCCGCAATTGCGGGAGAACGATGAATTAATTGTCAGCGATGATGCGTCCACGGACGCCACATGTTCAATTGTTAGTTCTCTGCACGATAATCGTATACGACTACTCCCCAATGTAGTGCGATTGGGTTACGTAGGCAATTTTCAGCGCGCGTTGCGCTTGGCGACCGGCGAGCTTATTTTCTTTTGCGATCAAGACGACATCTGGGCGCCAAATAAGATTGCGACTATTGAGGACGCATTCGCGGCGTTTCCCAATGTCGACTTGGTGCACCACGAATTTAGCTTGATAGATGGAATGGGAGTGGCGATCGGACGTGGCGCATCAGCAGGCGTCGGATTGCGCAAAGGATGGGGTTTCATCGTGCGCGAATTCATACAATCACGACTATGGGGTTGCGCACTTTGCATCCGTGCCAGAGTGGCACAAGCAATGTTGCCATTTCCTGCTGAGGTCTACGGACATGACCATTGGGCTTTCATAGTTGCCGCTCTAGGGGGCGGCGTACTACTACTTCCCGAGTCTCTGATACAGCGCCGACTTCACGGTGGGAATGTGTCGCCGTCGCACGGATTTCCATGGTCCAAACGCATTGCGATGCGCAAGGCGTACTTGCTCATGGTGGCCCATGCTTTGCGCCGATTACGGTGACGCGAATCAATTCAATGAATATCGACAAATTGGAGTTGGCGCAAACCTGGGCCCGTTGCGCTCGATCACGATCCGCGCTTCATTCAGGCTGTAGAAGATCTCCCCGTTCAGCAGCTCATCGCGGAGCGTGCTTTTGAAGCGCTTGCAGTAGCCGTTCTCTCAGGGGCTGCCCGCCTCGATGAAGAGCGTCTTCGCGCCAATGCGCTGCATCCGTTCCCTGAGCGCCTTTGCGGTAAACTCCGGGCCGTTGTCCGAGCGAAAGGGTCCAAGAATCCCCCGTCTTAGCATCACGTCGGCCAGCGGCTCAATCATCTCCTGGACGCCGATCCGCCTTGCCGCGAGGAGTGCAAGGCACTCCCGCGTGTACTCATCGATCAGGGTGAGTCGCTGCACGACCCGCCCGCTATGGGTTCAGGTCGTCACGAAGTAGTAGCTCCAGACGTGGTTGGCCTACTCGGCCCGCAACCGCACACTGCTTCCGTCGGCGAACCAGAGTCGAGCGCGGGGCCGCTGCTTCTTCGGGACCTTCAGCCCTTCCATCCTCCAGATTCGGCTCGCCGGGTTCTCGATCACCGCCCAGCCCTCGAACTTGAACATCACCGTCACCATCCGGTAGCCGTAGCGCCCGCAATGGTAGGCAAGCCCCACGATCGCCTACGTGAGCAGGTCTTCGTCCGCCCGCACCGAGGGCATTTAGCATTGCGTGCTCCCGCGGCCGCGCGAGCAGCCGGTAGGCCAGTCACTCCTATGCCCCGTACTTGCCCCGAACATGCTCGACGACTTTGCGCCGCCGCTCGGGGCTTAGAAGTTTCCCTCGACCACGCCCTGCAGGATTGCCTTGTCAAGACTCAGGTCCGCCACCGGCTTCTTCAGCCTCTGGTTCTCTCCCTCCAGATCCTTCTACTTCTTCGCTTAGTCGACTTTCAACCCGCCAAACAACCGGCGTTGAACCCCACAACACTCAACCTGGTATAGAAAAGGCCGGACAGCTCACTCCGCAACGGAATGTAGAAACGCGTCAGTCCATTATGGTGTGGTGCGCGTTTCCACGCTGGTGGTACCAAATAATCTGAGAGGAATCACTACGGAACTATCGGTGTCGTTCCCTTGAACTGAGTTCAGATTTCTAGCCGCCCGTGTGGTAAGTGTGCTTATTACATCTATCCCAATTTTGCTATTCCGCAGCACATTCCCTGCCACGACGTTATTGGCGGCGATCCGGGCCGGATCGGGCGCTGGCCAGTCTTGAATCACTACCCCTGCAATTCCGCCAGTGCATTTGTTCCCGCGAATGATGTTTGCGCTTCCACCCAAGATCGAAAAACATGATGCACGATGGGTAGCAGATACCACGTTCGCCTCGATAGTGTTTGAGTCAATTCCGGATCCGCCCAACGCGGCAACGTAAGGGTTCTCGTGATTGTTATCTGCGTTTAGGAATTGATTGTCACGGACTACGTTTCGCGCGCTCCCCAACTCGAGGATGGCAACGGGGCCTTCGCCCACATTGCGAAAGGTATTGTTCTGGACCCTGCTATCCGTCAATCCACCAAAGTCCGCACAGCGTTCGCTTCCGCATGAATTGTCGTGAATAAACGCGCCTTGTTGGTTGACGGTAAAGAAACCGAGACCTTTTCGAAGATTTACGCCGACGTGGTCCACCTCTAGCAGCCTGCCGTTTTGGGCTTCAACTCCAATAGCCGATACACCGTCTACGCTCGATATTGAGAGATCATGGATACGCGTGCGTTCAATCAAACCAGTCACTTTGCGCCAGAACACCGGGCAACCATTGGCACCCGGGAAAGCCGAATGTCCATAGCTAGCCTGAAGCGGCTCGGAGAAGATCAGCTTGGTCCCATTGACTTGTGCAATCTGTTTCCACTCCATGCGGTTCCAATCGGAATTGTTTGCGGCGTAATTCATCCATTCACCGATATGAATCCAGTCACCAGGGAGAACATCGGAAGCGTCGGAAACACTTGCCGTCGAAAGAGTGGTCTGTCCGGCAAGGGTCGCGTACTGCACAATTTGGTTTACGACGGTGAGCGTGGCGTTGGACTGAAGCATAAGTTCATTATCACTAGCTGCAGCGACCGACGAAAACAAATCTGCACCCTTCGGTCCAGCTCCGACTACCCGTACCATATCTCCGACGGCAAAGTTTCCGGCATCGCCAACCACCAATTGATTCGACAGTGCATTTATCGAGCCCAAGGTCACTGGAAGACGATATCCACCAATCGACAGTCTGAGATATGCGGTTTTGACAGTAATTGGGACCTCGCGCGCAAGTACTATCTCATTGCGATTCAGCGCGACAACTGGAGAAACCATGCCATTGGGGCTCCTAAGGCTTGCCCCCACGACTGTAATGCTGTCGCCGATCTTCAACGTTTCAAGGAATCCGTCGTGACCTCCGCTTGGGATTTGATCAGAGACGGCCCGAATGATTGTGCTGCCGGCAATTGAAGAGCCGGTCGCAGTTGGCCCGACTGGTGGAACGATAAGCGTTGGAGAGTAATTGCCGAGGATGCGAATTACCCGATTCCTGTAGCCTGGCCCACCCGTGGTTACGATCTCGGTCGCTTGGCCACATCCACCCACATCAACGCCAACCAGCCGCCCGCTGCCGTGGGGTGGAGTAATGATCAAGTTGGCGTTTTTTGCCAGGAGTCGCGTACAGGGAAGCCTTAGCGTTACAGGTTTGGTAATAATGATCGGCGTGGTCCAGTCTTGCGGGCCGTGGAGGTCCGTCGCGTCGATGATCCCACCACTGAGCGGTAACGCATTAAGCGCCGCCATTGCCTTAGCGCCGAAATCCTTCCCAGAGAACCTGGACGGGTATGCAATCGGTCTCGCACCACTTTCGATTGATGAGGAAGGTACGTCCTGTGCAGGGCGGGAATAAGCGGGTGACGAAATCGCCACTACGGCCAGTGCGGCAACATGTATCCAGTGACCCCTATCTTTATGAGTCACTACGATTTCCATGGCCGAGACACTAAGCGTGAAACCCTTTGCTATTGAGCCCTTTGCGGGCAAGAAAAAGCCCTGCCAGAGTTCCGACAAGCATTGTCTGAACAAAAAGGAGCAGAGTGAATCCCATGGTTCCGAAGCGCAAGAACTGAAATGCCATCCAGTAAAAAATGGAATAGAAAAAGATGTCAGATGGCTTTCTCTCCCAAGGCCTAAGAGTTGAATAAATCTCACTGAATATCAGGCCAAGCAAGAACATGCCCAGCACCAGACCAGCAACATGAAAAAATAGAAGCGAAGTTCCCCATACCGTGACCGCAAATCCTACGTCGTGGGTTGGTCCGATCAACAGATGATAGTAAACTTGTCCAACGTCCTCGTAGTCGGGCTTTCCCGGCCAAATCGCTCGCGGGACAAGTACAACCAATGTTTCGAATGTGTACTTGAGAAATCCGCAAACCGGCCCCCCAATGGCGGCGAGCAGCGTGTCTCGGTAGGTAAGGGACGCCGTCACCATATCGAAGGTCGCCCATTCCGCTGAATCAAAGTAAAAGAGCAGCAGTTCCTTTAGGTTGGTTCCGATAAATTTCTCCGGATCGCCCCCTAGAACGATCAAGGGCACGGCAATTCGAACGAGGAGTAGCGCCGCAATAAATGCTGCAATGAGCGCAAGCAGCGCGGCGCCCAATGCACCACTCAGGCGTCGTATCAAATAATGTCGCCATATTATCGGCAACAAGACCAACGGGACCACAGCGCTGCGCTTGCCGGAAACCAGGAACGACAAAATGCCAACAACCGCGATCAATACTAGAACCCAGATTCCTCCGCTTGACTTTCCGTTAGTTTCGGCTTGACGGCCCAAGTAGTAAAAGGCTCCGAACAGCGCAGCCCAGTCCAGCATGGACTCCAGAACGACGTAGAACTGACTGTAATTGATCCCAAGGTCGCGTCGCGCGCTGGGTGACAGATACCCGACGATATCCAGTGACGGCGGCCCGAAGAGTGAAAGGTGGTACAGCCTGAATAGGCCACCGATCATAACGAAGGGGATAATTATGTAGCGCAGTTCTCGAAGACGCAGAGAATCAAGTCCGTAGAGCATGTGGCGAACGACGCTGCCACCAATCTTCAAGCGTGTGCGCGCGCCGAATCCGAACGCTGCGACTGATATGATTCCCAGGAAAAGCATTGTATTTACGGTAAACGCAGGCGCCGGTCCAATACTGACCCACTGTGATACGTAGTCGTGCTCCACCCAGAGCCAAGCGGCTGGGAAGACAAAGTACAGAAGATAGGTCGCAACAAAGAGTACGGACGGGTGAAATATATCGAATCGCCCTTGCGACTGATTTGTTCCGTCGGGGATGCACCATGTCAGCGCAAGTGCGACCGAGAACAAGACAAGAAAGAATGAGAGACTCGGTTGTGCGTCTTCAGGAAGTAGCGATGCGGCACCAAACGTGGCGAGCGATGCGACTCCAAGCAAGCCGAGCCAGAGCAGGTTATGAGGGCGGGTCAAGTTGGCCTGAACAAGTTACAATACCTGGCAACGGACGACGCGGCCACATGGCCGTTCAGGAATTGTCCCAGCTTCGATGGGATCGCAAGTCTCTTGCGAAGCTTTATGACTGTTCGATCGCTATTGTCTCGTGAGAAAGCGATAGCCGCCCACCAGCAATAGCCGCGGCAACGCCACAAAGCGAAGAAGCCACGGCCCATGGATGCTAAAAAATAGCAGGCGCTGAAGTAGTCCGTCCTTCGAACGCCACGAAAAGCGCCGCGTAACCCAGCTCTCTTGGCGCACATGTGTGTCTGAGCGCTCCGAGGACGTGAACACTGCGGCGCTAGGACTTACGATGACTCTCCATCCGCTGTTCCGAACCCGGAAGGTGTACTCGAGATCCGCCAAATAGTGCGGAAAGAAAGTCGAATGCAGGTCGCCGACACTTCGAACTGCTGCGTAGGGGAACAGCACTCCCCGGCCCGGCACCGCGTCGACGGCTTTGTGATCTGCGGCCGCCACAGAGAGAAAGCGCATACCCCAAAAATCGATGCGTACACCACTACCAAGCAGTCGGCCGTTCGACTCGTCTCGCTGCGCTGAACCAACCACCGCATTCCCGTGGTTCACGCTTTCCTTCACTAGCGTCGAAACGTAGTCGCGCTCGATGCGCACGTCATCGTTTAGCATCAACAGATAGTCGTGCTCACCCGCCAGAATTGACACGAAGTTCATTCCGGCACGCATGGCGCCACTCCACCACAGATTACCATCCCCTTTGATCACATCCAGATTCGCCGCCTCACGCTGTGCCAAGAACTCGCTCGTTCCATCGGTCGACCCGTCGTCCACTATAACAACGTGAATTGCCGGGTAATCCTGCACATCCAGGTACTCCAGGCACCGCTTCGTAACCTGCTTTCTGTTGTGCACAGGAATGACGCAATACACCGTCGGAAAACTTTCAGATCTCATGTCGACTTTCGTAGGTGCATTACGAGACAGTCACGCTCCCGCATCGGAAGCTCAAGGATGCGGAGTACCAACATGAGTGCATAGCGAACCGGTCGCGCGTCCAGCCAGCCTTTGCGCCGATCCAGACGAACCTCGGCGGGGTAATAAGCCGCTTTGAGATTGAGCCGAAACCATGCTTCTGGGGTTCGGCTCCATGATGCTACTGGATGAAACCCATGCTGACTGGCCAAGCGCGTTAGCGTGCCACGGTCATACTGAAACAAATGAAACGGTGCGAACCATCCACTGACCCAGTTTCTGCCGAATATCCTGCGCCACGCGCTTCTGGCGTTCGGTACCGCCAAATACATCTCGCCGCCGGGTTTCAACACCCTTGCGAGCTCAAGCATAATCTGTGCTGGATCGGAAAGGTGCTCGAATACCTGCATAAGATAGACCACGTCGAATTCTGCGTTGCCGAAAGGGATCTGGCGGAGATTTTCGACCTTATGCACATCCAATCCCAGAGATCGACTCTCATTGACCAAGTGCGTCGCAACTTCCGCGCCAGATATTCGTACTCCGCGTGCATGAAAATCGGAAAGATATCCAGCGACTCCGGAGCCAAAATCGAGCATGCGCGGGTCGCCGGAGATACGGATGAAATCTCGCGGATCGACATCTCCGCTTACGAGATGAAATAGCCTACGAAGACTACGAAATACGGTCCCACGCCGCTGCGCAATTCGAACCTGATCCGCATCGGAGTAATGGCGATAGAACTCCTTCAGCTCGTGCTCCCGAAGGTGGGGAAAGAGGAATAAAAATCCACATCCGGTACATGCGTGGAATTCCCATGTACCCGATAGGCCTTTGCGGCGATCACTGTGAGCTGAGTGCCGAACATGTTCATTGCTTTTACAGATTGGGCACGACATCAAATAGAAATGCTGGGATCATCTTGATGGTGAGAGTGTCTGTGAATTTCTTTAATTACTTGGTTCTCCGTCCGATAGACCTTTGAGTTCGGTGGAACGACTCCACTGATCACCGCGCCGGCACCGATAACACTTCCAGTTCCAATCCTCGACCCTGGCAGAATTGTTACATTGGCGCCTATCCATACGTCAGCGTCAATCGCGACTGCCCCCTCGGGTCTGTCGTCCCACGGTTGATATCGAATCGGAACATCAACCAACTTGTAGCCATGGTTGAACGAAACAATGGTCACTCCCGGTCCGATTATCGTATTGGTTCCAATCGTAACTGTTGATCGGTAGCCGGCCATCACGGTCGAATATGCACTGATCTTTACGAAGTCGCCAAGGACGATGTTGTGTCCATTTACGAGCCAAGTCTGTCTATCGATAACGCAATCGATACCCCTGCGGACTTTTCGCAATTGTGAGAAATGAAGCCGGTCCAATTCCGCAAGAAAGCTGATTTCATGCCAGATGCCACGGAGCAGGGTAAGTGGAAGCCGTACTAGAAGCTTCACGCAGCGATACGCAAGGTATGCATATCTCCTGAAATGGAGCTGCGCTTTCTCCTTCTCAGGAAGCGTACCTACGGAGGCTCTCCATGTATCTCGTCTTATTTCCGAGGCCCTCAGAATCTTATCAAGTGTCTTTTTCAAAGAAGGTACCTCACACCAATCTTAATCAATGTCTTCTTCGACAGATTCGGTGCCTCGGCGTTTCGGCCACCGAAGCATGTCTTTCCTGATCGGATGAAACCAACCGTACACAACGACACTCGCGGAGCACATCGAGCCGACAACGATTACTTTAAGCGGTGACACCTGTGTCGCAAAAGTATAGGCATAGGCATTAGAAACCAATGTCGCAGCGGCGCTTAGGATGATCAGCCACAGCAGTCCGCGAGGAACGATAGCGGCGGGCCAAACTAGTCCGCCCCGCTTGATGTAGGACCACAGAAGAAACACACTGCCGCAAGATATACCAAGCACTGCGCCCAGTACTACTCCCACCCCACCGATTAGGCTGCCCAATAGGGTGCCAGCTATCAGTGTGGTTGAGCTAATGATGACGTGACTTGTTACGTTGTCCCGCAATTCGCCTGATCCCAGATTCGCGAAGTAGGCAGGTCCAATCAAGGTGTTGATAAACCAACCCGACGCGAGGAGCAGGCCAAACTGAACAAGTGCGATTTGAAATGTGCCGGTCCATAGCAATGAAATCGACGGCATAAGAGCGCCGACACATGCGTAGAACACTATGCTGATAAAAAAGATGGTTCGATAGGTCACCAAAAATAGCTCTTTGACGCGTTCAGGTTTGCGCTCCTTCAAAATCGACACCACCGGCACCACAACGCGGTTCGCCTCAACAATCGCTGATCGAGCCTGAAGAATGAGTTTGTTGACCATCTCGTAGTATCCGAGCGAGGACAATCCTCCAAATTTGGCAAGAAGTCCCTTTGTTATGGGATCGAACAACGCCGCCATCAGGCTTATAAATTGGAAATTGACGCCGTATCTGAACAGATCTCTAAGCACTTCCAGGCGCAATTGAGTCGGTAAAACGCTCAAGGAGGTAAGTTGACCGCGCAGCACTAGCCTGGCAGCTAATGCGAGCCCGAGTGATTGGATGGTCTGCGCGAGTGCTACGCCTTTTAATCCGAATTTGGGCACCCAGATCACGGTCAGACCGAGATAGAAGATTTGGGACAGAGCCGTTAGTCCGGTTCGAAGATCAATTCGCTGACAGCCGTCCAATCCCCCTAGAGAAACGCTGGCAATGGTTGCGCACCAAAAGGAAATAAGGGCGTAAGGCAGGATGGACTTGGCTAGGTCTGCGTTTGGAAAGGGAACAAAAAACTCTAGCCCGGATTCGAATGCTGGCATGGCAACCACCAACACGGCCGCCATCAACAACGCAAGCGCAATGGCGACGGTATCAATTACTTGTGCGGCACGGACCTGATCTCCGTTCGCGAGAGACTTCGCAACATAGCGCACCACCGCGGCCGAAAGCCCCAGGTCTCCAATTCGCGAGACCGAAGTCGTAGCGAGCACAATTGACCAAACTCCGATTTGCGCGATTCCAAGGCGGTGGTAAAGATATCGATACAGCAGGAAAAACACGATGCCCGTCACAAAAACCTGAACCAACGTTGCAGCGACGTTTCTTGAAATTCTGCGCCGATCTAATAATTTCATAATTTAGCTTGCCCACGATCTGCAGCGTCAGAAAATTGGGGAAGGCTAGCCTGCTTTGTTGTGGGTGTTCGACGCCAAACTAATGCTGATATAACAGACTGGTACTCAAGCTGTTCGCGCGGTTTTCAACGGCACCGACCAGGAAGTGGATGAGATTGGTAAGCTCCACGTCGATAACGGAATGTGAAGTCTTGGCTTCACAGTTCAGTTGCCGTAACTATGTCTGCCGGCTGAATTTGAGAAGTCGCTTCAGATCCGAGTATCGTTCCGCCCAATCCGGATTCCTGTTCGCGCGCGCCAGCGCCTCGAATCCAAACGCCAGCAACACCGCAACAAATCCGGAGACAATTGTTGTAACTACTACAATCAGGGCGCGTTTTGGTTTGGATTTCTTGTCAGGCGCGACCGCCTTATCTACGAACTGGATTATTGTTGCATTCCTTCCCTCTTCGATCTTTGCGAGTTCCAGCTGCTTGGCCAACAGCTGATACACAGTCTCGTAGTATTTTACGTCGCGCCACTTTTCGAAGAACTCCAACCCAGCTTGAGGTATTTTCCTCGTGGGCACTAGAATATCGCCGCCCCCCAATTTGTTGTTCTGTTCAAGCCCAGCGAGTTGCTTCCTCATCATCTGGAGTTCCTGCTTGGCGCGATAAATGTCAGGATTGCTTTGAGTAGCGAAAGTGCTGATTGCGGTGAGCTCAATTTCTTTCGCGGCAATTCGTCCTCTCAAAGAAGCCATTGCGCCAAAAATGGCACCAGCTTGCTCGTCCGGCCTGATCAAGCCCGTCTGCTCCTGGACCAACTTCAAAGCCAAATCGGCTTTTGCCAAGGCCTGTTTGGCCTGGTCCACTTGCTTTTGATAGTACAGGCGCCGCTGGGAAGCGCCGGAAATGGCGAGTTGCGCCGTTAGATTGTCCAGTTCCTCTACATACGCGTTGGCAACGTCCGCCGCGCGCTTCGGATCTTTGTCTTCAACCTCGATCCTTATAAGACCATCCTTCGTGGCGGCGATCGCCGTCTTGTTCTCAAGTGCCAGCCTTGCATCGACGAGGGTATCGCTCTCATAAAGTTCCTGCAATGAGAAGCGGATGATCAATCTATCGGCAATAGTTCTGCTCTTGAGAATACCTACGTACAGGTCATTGGGGCTCTTCAGCCCCAAAGCGCTCGCTATGCCACCACTGCTCGGTGAGCCACCAATACCGATCAACGATCCAAGCATCGCAGCGGCGGCGGTTTGATCCTCCTGTGGCGGCATGATCGTTGCCGTGCCGGTGTATGTTTTTGGTATTAGGAGCGCTACCACTAATGAAAGAACCGCGGCACCGAAGGTAATGCCGAGAATCAGTCGCTTGTGCTTTGCGAGGACAATAAGTAGGTCAAGCAAGCTGATCTCGTCGTTCCCGTCGGCCGTCGGTACCGACTCTTTGTCCTCTCCAGACGCGCTACTCACGACGCACTAGGTCCATATGACCTGAATATCAGTAGTTCTTGATTACCTGCAACGCCGCCACCCCCAACCCAAACTGATAGAAGATCTGCGTCCAATCCTTCAGATCCTTCGCCCACGTCGTCCGATACAAATCCTCCGGCACTACGATCGCATCCCCCGGATTCAGCGCCACACTGTTCAGCTTCCCGGGCCGCCACCACGACCCGTCATTACTAACTACAGAACCGTCCGCGCGCAACACGAACATGTTGCCCTCGTCTGCTTCCACCTTCGTACCACCAGCCTGCTTGAGGTAATCGAACGCTGTCTTTCCGGGACGGTGGATAAACGCGGCGTCGTTGTAGACCGAACCATAGACGGTGATCATCGCCGGCTTCGTCGGAATCAAGACGCGGTCGCCATCCTCGAGCGGGAGTTCAGGAAAGTCGGCCAGAACTGGCGCGTCCGGAAGGCCGAGGACGATTCGCCCGGTGGGCTCCAGCGTCTTTAACCGCGTAAGGACGGACTCCTGAGCATCTTTTTCCGCTTTTAGCGAAATCGCGTCCTCCTCGCTCGTAACATTTCGCGCCCGCGAGGCTGCCGCGCGCTGCAGGTCCTGCTCGAACTGGACGATCGCAGTTTTCAGTCTCTCCTCCTGCTGTTTCTTGGTGGACTCGCGCGTGAGCTCGGTGCCGAAGAGGTAGGCCTGGGGCGTCAGGCCGCCGACGCGAATGATGAGCTCGCGCAGAGTCTCACCCTTGGTGGCCTGGTAGACGCCCGCATGCTGAAACTCGCCTTCCAGCCGCACGACGACTGGACGCCGCTCGGCGGGGGCGCCGACGTCTTTCTTCGAGAAGACGGTGACGACGTCGCCGGGTTGCAGGGCGAGGTTCTGGCTCGCGTCGCCATGCAGGACGATGGCGCCAAGGTTGAACGGGATGAGGGAGGTGCTCAAGTCGGACGGGTTGAGGCGCTCCACCACCGCGTAGTCCCAGTTGATTTCGTCGTAGAGACGCCGGACGGATGCGGCGAGTTGCCCCGATCCCACCGTGTCCTGCCGCACTGCCTGGTTCTTGCGCAGGAAGTAGTCCGCCGTAATGAGCGCGTCCTTGTCGGGAATGAGGTCGGACACGCGCATGCCCGGCTGCCAGGCGTAGCGCAGCGGCAGCGCCACGTGGCCGCGGAGCGTCACGGCGTTCGCGAATTTGGGCGAGATGGAGTAGACGGAAACGAGGTCGCCGTCCTTCACGGTGCGCGCCATGCCGCCTGCGTCGAGCGCAAACTGATCGACGACGCGCCGATCGCGGTTCTCGATTCGCTCGACGGTTGCCTGCTTGACCTGCGCGGTGGTGGTGAGCCCACCCGCGTAGTCGAGGAGCTGCACGACCGTCGCCGGCCCCTTGAGCTCGTAAATCGCTGGGTTCTTCACGTTGCCCGAGACCGCGGCGAGCGGCCCCGAAGGCGGGAAGTAGATGACGTCGCCCGGAAGGAGCGGCGCGTCCTTCGACTTGTCGCCGCGCAGCAGCAGGTCGTAGAGGTCGAGCTCGGTCACCACCTGCGCGCCGCGCTTGAGCTGAATGGAGCGCATCGAGCCGCGCGTGGAAGGCCCGCCCGCGGCGAACACCGCGTTCACCAGCGTCGAGAGCGAGCTCACGGTGTAGGCCCCGGGTCGGGCCGCCTGGCCGACCACGAATATCTGGATCGAGCGCAGTTGCCCCATGGTGACGAGGAGCTGGAAGTTGCGGAAGTTCTTCGACACCGCCTTCTTCACCGCCTCGGAGAGCTCCGAGTACTTCAGCCCCGCCACCGGGATCGTGCCCACGCGCGGAATGCTGATCACGCCATTGCGGTCGACCACCGCGCGGTAATCGATGTCGATCTGCCCCCAGGCGCGGATCAAAAGCTCATCCCCCGGCCCGATCAGGTATTCAGGGGTCACCGGCACGTTGTCCACCGGCGCGAACGTGCTGGGCGCGCGGAAGAGGTCGTAGCCATAGAGCGGCAGCAGCTGGCCGGTCGAGGCCTTGATCAGGTCCTGGAAGTCATTGGTCTCGGCGGCGAGCGGCTGCGAGGGCGCGATCGCCCCAGCCTGCTGCGCGGGCGGCACGAGCTGCAGGAGCTGCGGTCCCTGCTGCTTCTGTAGCTGCTGGTAGAGCTGGATCTGTGCCGGCGTCACCCCGGCGGGCAGCGTGCCGCTTGGCAGCACCGCGCCGGCCGCCGCGGGATTGTTGGTGATCATCGGCGTCTGCACCGGCGGCACCGCGATCTGCTGGAACTGCGGCGAGCCCGAGCTCGAGGACGACGGGTCGGGCGAAGATCCGGTCGCGGTCGTCGTGTTGGCAAACTGCGCGTGCGCGGACGAAACCGCGAAGGCGAGGGAGAAAAGGAGGGCGCGTCGCATCGTCATGACCCGTAAATCATGGATGCGGGGATTCTAGCCCTGTAAGTGAGAACCCGGGGGCAGGGTCTTCAAAGGAAAGGCAAAAACGGGGGGTGGGGCTCCCCCGTTTATGGGGGACAGGCACCCTAAGGGCTAAGAAAGGGTGCTTGTCCCTATGGATAGTCCAGCTCCCGCTGGTGGCGCAGCGCCAGCACGCGGACCTCATCGCGGGCGGGAAGGAACCGGTACAGCGCCACGTAGCCGGTCCGGCCGTAGGAGATCACCAACTCGCGCAGCCCCGCGTCCATGGGCCGGCCGATGAGCGGATGCCGGGCGAGCGTGCCGACCGCTTCGCGAATCGCCGCGACCGCGCCGGCGCCCGCGCCGGGATCGTCGCGCGCCAGGAATTCGAAGGCGCGTTCGAGGTTGTCGAGGGCGTTGCCGGTGTACGTTACCCGCGCCACGGGCGCGGCCGCGCGGCCTTGCCGCCCTTGGCCAGGCGCTCGAGCCAGGCGTGGACGTCCTCGGCGCGGTAGACGGGGGCCCCCGCCTCGACCGCGGCGTCGGCGGCCAGCGCCTCGCGCACGAAATCGCGCACGCGCTCGGCGCGCGTGACCTCGCGCTCGAGCGCATCGACCATGACGGCGTGCGCGCTGCGCCCGCTCTGTGTCGCGAGGCGCGAGATGCGCGCCTTCAGCTTCTCGGGGAGCTTTAGCGTGGTGGTGGCGGCCATGGTGTCACCATGGTAACACCTGCGGGGGACGGCCCGCGACTCGCGTTACCAAACACTTTGGCGAGTTGTTTGGTAACCGGGGGGCTCAGCGCCCGGGGTCCAGCACCGGCATGCCCCGCAACCGCTCATAGACGCCAAATGGGGACAGTCCCCATTTGATCCTGCGGCGATTTTCAGCTGCTTCGCCTGAACGATGCATGCGCCGCCGCAACGCCCAGCGCGCTGCCGGCGGCGTCGACCAACGCGTCGGCGAGCTCGAAGCCGTGCGCGTGGCCGGCGATCTCGAGCGCCTCCTGCGCGAAGCCGAACGCGACGACGGCGGCGGCCACGCCGAGCGCGGGCGCGCGCGGCAGCGCCCGGCGCCACAGATACGCGAGGACGGCGTAGGCGCCGAAGTGGGCGAACCAGTGCCAGAGGCCGTAGGCGGCGAGGCCCGCGGCCGGAATCGCGCTCGCCCCGAGCAGGGCAAGACTGAGCGCGATCGCGGCCGGCAGGAACGGCTTCAGGGGCTTAATGGGGACAGTCCCCATTTGATCCACCGGCTGGAGCGTCGCACCGCACGCACGTATCATCGTACGTCCGGTCCCGGAGCCCGCCATGGCCAGGAAACTCACTATTCTGATCGACGATGCTGTCTACGAAGGCCTGCACCGGATGGTCGGCCGCGGCGGCATCAGCAAGTTCATCGAGGAACTCGCGCGCCCGCACTTGGCGCAACGGGATCTGAGCGCCCAGTACATTGAGGCGGCCAGGGACGCGGCGCGCGAGGCCGAGGCGCGGGAGTGGGGCGAGGGGCTCGCCGGAGGCTTCGATGCGTCGAGCGCGGGGCACGCAGCCTAGCTTCCGATCTCCACCCAGGTCACCTTTGCCGGCGCCGAGCGCGCCAGGGCGTCCAGCAATGCCGGCACGAGGGGCCGCAGGTCGGCAAGACGGTTCGATCGCGCACGCAGGATTAGTACAGCGAACGAGTACTTGAGCGTGTCCTGCTGGAAGGCGAGGTTCCGGTCGACGGTGACGAACGCATCGAAGCGGCCTTCGGCCCGGGTCAGCAACTCCCCGTTCTTGAGCGAAGCCCAGCCCAGACCGGTGACGGTCTGGACCTCGTGCCCCGGGATCTCGCGCGCGAGCCGCCGATCGACGCACTCGTCGAGCAGCACCCTCATCAGGCCTGGGCGAGCAGGCTGGCCTTGGCCTCTTCGAGAAACGTGATGACCTGCTCGCGCTTCACGCTCGGGAAACCCTCGAGGAAGTCGTCGATCGACTCGCCGCCTTCGAGGTAGTCGAGCAGGGTCTGCACGGGCACGCGCGTGCCCGCGAATACCGGGGTTCCGCCCAGGATATCCGGGGCGCTGGTGATGATCTGCTGAGTCATGGCGCGCGTAGGTTACGCCCGGGGCGTGGTTTGGGGCAATCTGGGCGCCAAATGGGGACAGTCCCCATTTGACGCGACTCGGGTTACCAAACACTTTGGCGAGTTGTTTGGTAACTGGAGGGCTCAGCGCCCGGGGTCCATCACCGCCATCCCCCGCACCCGCTCGTAGATCGGCGTGAAATCGGGCGCCGTCTCCCGCAGCAGCTGCGCGAACGAGTCGATGACGAAGTAGGTGTCCTGGTAGCGATCGATGCGATACCCCGTGCGCAGGACGCGCTCGAGCTCGAAGGGCCGGCGCGCGGGGCGCGGGTCGTCCACGCACCAGGCGAGCTCGCCGCCCGAGGAGATGAGGCCCGCGCCGTAGGCGCGCACGCCGGCGGGCGTGTTCATGAGGCCGAACTCGATCGTGTACCAGTAGAGCCGCCCGAGCATCGCGATCGCATCGAGCCGCAGCGCCTTCAGCCCGCCCTTGCCGTACTCGGCGAGGTGGTCGGCGTACTCGGGGTCGTAGAGGAGCGGCACGTGCCCGAAGAAGTCGTGGAAGACGTCGGGCTCGACGATGTAGTCGAACTCCTCGGGCTTTCGCAGCCACACCGTCACCGGAAAGCGCCGGTTCGCGAGGTGGGTGAAGAACGGCTCGTCGGGGATCAGCCCCGGCACGGCGACGATCCGCCAGCCGGTGGCCTTCGAGAGCGAGGCGTTCACGTCGTCGAAGCGCGGGATCCCGCGCCCGGCGTCGAGCCGCGCGATCGCCGCGATCCACTCGGGGCAGGCGTAGCGCGGCACGAGCTTCGCCTGGCGCTCGTAGAGCCGCCGGAAGAGCGCGTGCTCGGCGCCGGTGTAGGCGGCCCAGTCCTGCTCGACGGAGAAGTCGGCGCCGGCCCTGGTGTAGTCGCCGCGCAAATTGGGGTCAGAACAAGATTTTTCGCTCTGCGAAATATTGTGATCTGCCCCCATTTTCATGGCGCAGGCCTCACCACCCCCGCCGCCTCGCCGAACCCAATCGGCACTGCTCCTTCCGCTTCGCACCGGCCCCGCTGAATCACGAGGTCGCCATCCTGCAGGAACGTGCGCGTCTCGCCGCCCGGCAGCGCGATGGGGGTCTTCCCGCCCTGCGACAGTTCGAGCATCGAGCCGGCGGTGCCGGGGGCGGTGCCGGAGATCGTGCCCGAGCCGAGAAGGTCGCCGGGAACGAGGTTGCAGCCGTTGGAGCTCTGGTGCGCGACGAGCTGCGCGATCGTCCAGTAGGCGTCGCGGAAGCTGCAGGAGGAGAGCTTCGCCGGCGCGTCTTTGCGCGCGCGCATCTGCGCGGACTGCAGCCACATCGAGGTGCCGATCGAGTAGCCGCCCAAGCGCTGGTCGGCGGGGTCGGCGAGGTAGGGGAGCGGCTGCGGGTCGGCCGCGTCGCGCGCGAAGGCCGGGCAGCGGAAGGGCTCGAGTGCATCGAGGGTCACTACCCAGGGCGAGATCGTGGTGGCGAAGCTCTTGGCGAGGAAGGGGCCGAGCGGCTGGTATTCCCAGGTCTGGAGGTCGCGCGCCGACCAGTCGTTGAGGAGCACGACGCCGAAGACGTGATCGCGCGCGCGGCGGATCGGCACGGGCTTGCCAAGCGCGCTCGCGGGCCCGACGACGAAGCCGAGCTCGACTTCGTAGTCGAGGCGCTTTGCCGGGCCGAAGGTGGGGGAGGACGCGTCGGGAGTTTTCGTTTGCCCGTTCGGGCGCACGACCGGCGTGCCGGAGACGACGACGGAAGACGCGCGCCCGTGGTAGCCGATCGGCACCCACTTGTAGTTCGGCAGCAGCGGGTTGTCGGGGCGGAACATGCGCCCGACGGCGAGCGCGTGGTGGATGCCGGTATAGAAGTCGCTGTAGTCGCCGATCGCTGTGGGGAGGAAGAGCTGCGCCTTGTTCATCGGCACGAGGTGCTTCGAGAAGCGCTTCGCGTGGCGTGGATCCGACAGGCCGAGCGAGAGCACCTTGCGCAGCTGCTTCCACACCGGCCGTCCGGCGGCGGCGAGCTTGTTCAGGTTCGGCCCGGTCTTCAGGCCCACCGCGGCGAGGTCGAGGATCCGGTCGCCGATCGCGACGCCGCCGCGCGGCGCTTCCTTCGTGCCCTTGCGGCGGAAAACGCCGAAGGGCAGGTTCTGGATCGGAAAGTCGCTCGCCGGGTCGTTGGCCGAGTCGACCCAGCTTCTCAACATGGGGCTGTGAGTTGAATCCATTGGAAATCGGGACAGTCCCTATTTACCAAATGAGAAAAATAGGGACTGTCCCCATTTAGAAACCGCGCCATACCTGGTCGTAATTCTTCTGCAGCTCTTTCGCCGCGAGGGCTGCCTTCGTCGGCCGGAAGACGTAGCGCGACTCCCACATGAACGCGAGGCTGCCTTCGATCCGGTGCGGCTTCTGCGCCGCCTTCGAGCCCTTCTCGTAGGTCGCGAGGTCGGGGCCGTGGCCGCTCATCTGGTTGTGGATCGAAATGCCGCCCGGCAGGAAGCCTTCGGCCTTCGATTCGTACGCGCCGTGCACGAGGCCCATCAGCTCGCTCATGAAGTTGCGGTGGAACCAGGGCGGCCTGAAGGTGTGCTCGGCCACCATCCAGCGCGGAGGGAAGATGACGAAGTCGCAGTTGGCGACGCCGGGCTGGCCCGAGGGCGAAGTGAGCACGGTGAAGATCGACGGGTCCGGATGGTCGAAGCTCACGGTGTTGATCACCATGAAGCGCGCGAGGTCGTACTTGTACGGGGTGCAGTTGCCGTGCCAGGCGACGACGTCGAGCGGCGAGTGGCGATAGTCGGCCGCCCACAGGCCGCCCTGGAATTTCGCCACCACCTGGCACTTGCCGGCTTTGTCTTCGTAGGCGGCGACCGGGGCGAGGAAGTCGCGCCGCTGGGCGAGCCCCTGCGATCCGATTGGGCCGAGCTCGGGCAGGCGGAAGGGCGCGCCGTAGTTCTCGCAAAGGTATCCGCGCGTCGCGCCCGCAACTTCGACACGGAACTTGATCCCGCGCGGCACGAGCACGATCTCGCCCGGCTTTGCTTCGAGGCGGCCGAGCTCGGTGGCGAGCGTGATCGCGCCCTGCTGCGGCACGAACATCAGCTCGCCGTCGGCCGTGTAGAAGTAGCGATCCTTCATCGAGCGGTTCGCGCGATAGACGTGCACCGCGAGGCCCGCCTGCGCGGCCGGCTCGCCCGAGCCCGCGATGGTGACGAGGCCGTCGATGAAGTCTGTGGGCTTAGACGGAGCTGGCAGCGGATTCCAGCGTAGTCGATTTGGCGAGGGTTCGACCTCGTCGAACGGCCCGGAGCGCACGAGCCCCTGCGCGATGCGCTTGAAGGGCGCGTGCATCGCGCTCGGGCGCAGCCGGTAGAGCCAGGAGGAGAGGTTCTCCGCGCGCGGCGCCGTGAACGCCGTGCCCGAGAGCACCTCGGGATACAGCCCCCGCGGCACCTTCTGCGGCGAATTCTGCCCAACCGGCAGCGCGCCCTTCACTGCCTCGGTGGAGAACGTATTGGCAAAGCCGGGTTGGTACTTGAGCATGGCAAATGAGAAAAATAGGGACTGTCCCTATTTAAGCACTCCACGGCGCATTTGATCGAGCTCGATGGATTCGAAGAGCGCCTTGAAGTTGCCCTCGCCGAAGCCCTCGTCGCCCTTGCGCTGGATGAACTCGAAGAAGATCGGCCCGAGCTGGTTCTCGGAGAAGATCTGCAGCAGCAGCGAGCCTGCCTTGCCGTCGACCAGGATCTTGCGCTTCTTCAGCTCGGCGACGTTCTCGCCGTGCCCCGGGATGCGCTTGTCGATCAGCTCGTAGTAGGTGTCGATGGTGTCGAGGAGCTTCACCCCGCTCGCGCGCATTGCATCGACGGTCTTGAACAGGTCGGTCGAACCGAGCGCCACGTGCTGGATGCCTTCGCCGTGGTACAGGTCCAGGTACTCCTGGATCTGCCCCGCCTTCTCGGTGCCTTCCTCGTTGATCGGGATGCGGATCTTGCCGCAGGGGCTCGTCATCGCCTTCGACTTCACGCCCGTGACCTGGCCCTCGATGTCGAAGTAGCGGATCTCGCGGAAGTTGAACAGGCGCTCGTAGAAGTCGGCCCATTCCTTCATGCGCCCCTTGTGCACGTTGTGCGTGAGGTGGTCGATATACTTCAGCCCGTGGCCGACGGGATTGAGCTCGGCGCCGGGCAAAGGCTCGAAGTCCACGTCGTAGAAGCCGATGTCGCCGATCTCGCCCGAGTGCTTGCCGCCCTTGC
Source organism: Gemmatimonadaceae bacterium (assembly GCA_050733495.1). Lineage (GTDB taxonomy): Bacteria > Gemmatimonadota > Gemmatimonadetes > Gemmatimonadales > Gemmatimonadaceae > UBA4720. The sequence goes on from JBOHTC010000218.1 coordinate 28,977, forward strand.
CGCGCCAGCGGTCGATGAGATAGAGGAGCGAGTCGCCGATCCCCTTGATCGCGGGGATGTTGAGCTCGCCCGGAGCCGCGGTGCCCGCGTAGCCCCAGGCGCCGAGCGAGATGGCGCGCTCGTAGGCGGCCTTCGCGTCCTGCACGCGGAACGCGATAGCGCAGATGCTCGGCCCGTGCTGGCGCGCGAAGCGCTGCGCGAACGAGTCGGGCTCGGCATTGACGATGAAATTGATCCCGCCCTGGCGGAAGAGCAGCACGTCCTTGTGCCGGTGCCGCGCGATCGCCCTGAAGCCCAGGCGCTCGAACAGCGCCCCCATGGCCTTCGGCTCGGGCGCGGCGTACTCGATGAACTCGAAGCCGTCCGTGCCCATCGGGTTGTGCATGGCCCCTATTTTAAATGGGGACAGACCTCATTTTTCTCATCTGGACGTCAACCGGAGGGCGCCCCGGCCCGTTTCAGCCGTATGCCCCGGAGCGCCCGACTCGTCATTCCCGGCGTCGCCCTGCACGTCAGGCAACGCGGCCACAACCGCGCCGCGTGCTTCTTCAGCGACCGCGACTACGCTCTGTACCTCGGCCTGCTCGGGCATTTCGCGAAGGAGCATGCCTGCGCGGTCCATGCGTACTGCCTGATGACCAACCACGTGCACCTCCTGCTCACGCCGCAGTCGGTCCAGGGGTGCGCCCTCACGATGAAGTTCCTCGCGCAGTGCTATACGCAGCACGTCAATCGCGTGCGCGAGCGTACCGGCAGCCTGTGGGACAGCCGCTTTCGCTCCTGCGTGGTGGACCGCGAACGCTACGCGCTCGCCTGCTATCGCTACGTCGAGCTCAATCCGGTGAGCGCGGGGATGGTCTCCCACGCGCGCGACTATCGCTGGTCGAGCTACCGCGCCAACGCCGAGGGCAGGCCCGACCATCTGCTCGAGCCCCATCCGGCCTACCCGGGCATGGCCGGGTATCGAAGCCTGTTCGACGACGAACTCGACCCCAGCGTCATCGAGGACATCCGCAAGGCGACCAACAGCGGCTATGCCGTCGGCACGATCCGCCAGCGTCGCGGCCGGCCGAGCCTGCTCGAGGCCGGATGAGAATGAGAATATTGAGGTCTGTCCCCAATTAACGCATTGTGCCCGGCAGCCATAGTGCGAGCTGCGGGAAGGCCATGACCAGGCCCATGCACAGGAAGATCAGCAGCACGTAGGGCAGCGAGCCGCGGATGATCTCGCCGAGCGGCGCCTTGGTGACGGCCTTGATGGTGAACAGGTTCATGCCCACCGGCGGCGTGATCAGCGCGAGCTCGAGGTTGACCACCAGCAGCACGCCGTACCAGATCGGGTGGATGTGCAGCTGCGTCAGCGCGGGCAGGATCACGGGCGTGGTGATCAGGATGATGGAGATGGTCTCGAGGAACATGCCCAGCACGAAGAGGATCGCCATCATCGCCAGCAGGAAGCCGAGCACGCCGACGTGCTGCGCCGCGACGACCTGCACCACCTCGTGCGGCACGCGCATCTTGGTCAGCACGAAGCCGAGCAC
>JBOHTC010000219.1:0-11864 GCA_050733495.1 Gemmatimonadaceae bacterium
CCCGACACCGAGCAGGAAGGTTAAGGTTAACTTTCACGCCGCCGGAAAAACTCCGGCGGCGTTTTTACGAGAGACATTATGACGACCACAAAAGAGAAGTTCACAGCGAAAGACGTTCAGACTCTGCGCCAGAAGACCGGTGCGGGGATGATGGAATGCAAAAAGGCACTCGAAGAGACCAACGGCGACATGGAGAAGGCGTCCGAGTATCTGCGCGCCAAGGGAATAGCCAAGGCAGAGAAACGAGTTGGGAAGCAAACGAGCGAAGGCACGATCGCGAGCTACATCCACCACAACGGCAAGGTTGGAGTGCTGCTGGAGGTGAATTGCGAGACCGACTTCGTTGCGCGCACCGACGACTTCAAGACTCTGGTGAAATACATCGCCGAGCACATAGCGGCCGCTGCGCCCGTCGCGGTGGACAAGGATCAGGTGCCGCAGGAGAAGGTCGACAAGGAGCGTCGCATCTTCATCGAGCAGGTGAAGACGAGCGGCAAACCCGATCACCTGATCGAGAAGATCGTCGCCGGCAAGGTGGAGGCGTATTACAGGGACGTCGCGCTCGTACACCAGGCGTGGGTCCGCGAGCCGAAGAAAACCATCGGCGATCTGATCAAGGAAGCATCGGCGAAGGTCGGCGAGAACATTCAGGTCCGACGCTTCGTCCGCTTTCAGATGGGCGAGGAGTAGGGACCAGCCATTGGCTGATCTCAAGTATCAGCGGGTACTGCTCAAACTGTCCGGCGAGGCGCTCGCCGGACAGAAGGGCACCGGTTTCGATTTCAAAATCCTCGAGCGGCTCGCGACGGAAGTTTCGGACATCGTAAAGATGGGAGCGAGCGTCGGACTGGTGATCGGCGGCGGCAACATTGTTCGCGGCGCCCAGCTATCCAAGATGGGCATGGACAGAGTCGGCGCAGACTACATGGGAATGCTGGCCACCGTCATCAACGCTCTCGCTCTGCAGGACGTGCTCGAGAAGGCCGAGCTGGACACGCGCGTCATGACGGCGATCGCAATGGAGTCCATTGCGGAACCGTTCATCCGGCGCCGTGCAATGCGCCACTTCGAGAAGGGGCGGGTCGTGATCTTCGCGGCGGGCACCGGAAACCCGTATTTCTCGACTGACACCGCTGCCGCGCTGCGCGCGATTCAGATTCACGCCGACGTCATCATCAAGGCGACGAGCGTCGACGGCGTCTACAGTGCCGATCCCAAGCGCGACCCCGATGCGACGCGCTACCAGTCCATCAGCTACCGCGACGTCATGGTCAACGAGCTCGAGGTGATGGATCAGACGGCGATCACGCTGTGCAAGGAAAACAAGCTTCCGATCATTGTCCTGAACATTCACCGTCACGGAGAAGTTGCCCGCGCGCTAAAGGGTGAGCGCGTCGGAACGATCGTACAATGACGACAATTCCTCAGATCACGAAGGACTGCCGTACTGCGATGGAGAAATCATTCGATGCGTCGAAGCGCGAGCTTGCTTCGATCCGGACTGGGAAAGCGACGGCGAGCCTGCTCGACACCGTGCGCGTCGACGCGTACGGCCAACAGATGCCGCTCAACCAGGTTGCCGGCGTGTCTGCTCCCGAGCCACGGCTGCTCACGGTCACGCCGTGGGACAAAGGGCTGGTGACCGCGATCGAAAAAGCTCTGCGCGAATCCGATCTGGGACTCAATCCGCAAACGCAGTCCGGGGTCATCCGGGTTCCGTTGCCTTCGCTGAACGAACAACGGAGGAAAGAGCTGGTGAAAGTGGTGCACAAGCTCGCGGAAGAGGCGCGTATTGGGATCAGGCACGCACGAACCGGTGCACGCGACCAGCTTAAGAAGCTCGAGAAGACATCCGAGGACGATCAGAAGAAGGCAGAAAAAGAATTGCAAAAGCTTCACGACGACTACATCGGCCGCATCGATGAGTTGTTGAAGGGAAAAGAAGCAGAAATCATGGAAGTCTAGACCGTGTCCGAGCTGACACGGCGCATCGTCTTCGGGGTAATTGCCGCACCCCTGAGTATCGCGGTAGTCTATTTCGGTGATTGGGCGCTCGCGATTCTCCTCTCCGTACTCGCTGCGCTCGCGGCGTGGGAATTTTTTCGCATAACGAGGGAGAGCGGTGCGCTGCCTCTGGAGCCTGCCGGGATTGCGCTCGCCGCGCTTCTTCCGATTGCAGTCCACGCGCAACGACTGGGATTTTACACGCTCTCGCTCACCGCGATCGTGGTGATGACGCTACTCCTCTTCGCCAGCGTGATCTGGCTGAGGGGGCCAAGCGGAAAGCCACTCACATCGGTGGCGACTACTGTGTTCGGTGTGTTCTATGCGGGACTTTTCTCTTACGTCTACGCGTTGCGCTATCACGACTACGCCGTCGGCGCCGCTGCCGGGACGGCGCTGGTGTTTCTTCCGATCATTCTCACTTGGGCGACGGACATCGGCGCGTACGCGGCCGGGCGAAGCTTCGGCAGCCGGAAGCTGATTCCGTCGGTGAGTCCGGGCAAAACCGTCGAAGGAGCGCTCGGCGGGCTTGGTGTGACGATCATCATCGCGTTGATCTACGTCCGCTTCATTCTGAAGCCGTATGCGCAGCTCGGCATGACGATCCGCGGTGCGATACTCTTTGCGATTGTGGTTAGCGTGTCCGCGCAAACCGGCGACCTCGCGGAGTCTCTGCTCAAACGGGAGGCCGGAATCAAGGACAGCTCGCGAATAATTCCGGGTCACGGCGGAATACTCGACCGCTTCGACAGCCTTCTGTTCGTCATGCCCGTTGCGTTTCTGCTGCTGGGGCGGTTGCTGCTGCCGATTCCCCAGTGACCACGACATCCGCCGCAAGGCGGAAAGGCGTTGCGGTACTAGGCTCGACCGGCTCGATTGGCACGACCGCGCTGAGAGTGCTCGACAGACAGCGCGAGCGGTTTCGCGTTACCGCCCTCACCGCAAACAGCAACGGTGCGCTGCTCAGGGAGCAGGCCCACCGCTTCGCTCCTGAATTCGTCGGCATGGTGGAATCGAGCGGAGACGCCGACGACGCCTGGAAAAGCGGCACTGATGCGCTCGTGTCCGCCGCGACGCGCGACGACGTCGACATCGTGCTTAATGCCATCGTGGGAGCTGCGGGGCTCGACGCGACCCTGGCTGCGCTGAATAAGGGGAAGCGTGTCGCGCTCGCGAACAAGGAAACGCTGGTGATTGCCGGAGATCTGGTAAGTGAGGCGTGCGCCTCCGGCGCCGGCGAAGTGGTACCGGTGGACAGCGAACACAGCGCAATCCTTCAGTGCATCACGGGACATCCTGCCTCGCAGGTTCGCCGCGTCGTCCTTACCGCGTCGGGAGGGCCGTTCCGCGATTGGAGCGCCGATCGTCTCGCGACCGCAACGGTGGAGGACGCCCTGCGCCATCCGACCTGGCGCATGGGCCGGAAGATTACGATCGACAGCGCAACGCTGGCGAACAAAGCGCTCGAAGTGATCGAGGCACACTTTCTTTTCGGCCTCCCGTACGACCGCATCGAGGTCGTCGTGCATCCGCAGAGCGTCGTTCACTCGTTCGTGGAGTTCATCGACGGAAGTGTAGTCGCGCAAATGAGCATTCCGACCATGGAGCTGCCCGTGCTTTACTCCCTCACTCATCCGGAGCGCGTAGAGGACGACGGGGTGCCATCGTTCGATCCCGTTAAACTTTCTCCGATGACTTACGAGCCTGTCGACCACGAGCGATTTCCGGCTCTCCGACTCGGCATCGCCGCGGGCGAAGCCGGTGGAGCGTCACCCGCCGTGTTCAACGCCGCGAACGAGTGTGCGGTTGCAGCATTTCTGTCCGGGAGCATCCGATTCACCGACATTCCGCGTGCGATTGCATCCGCGCTCGAAGATCTGAGCGGATTGCCATCGGGAACTCGCGAACAGCTCCTCGCGGCCGACAACGCCGCCCGGCGCCACGTCCGAGAGATGTTGAAGTGCTGACCTGGCTCGCACCGATCATCGTTTTCGGCCTCGTGGTTTTCGTCCACGAGCTTGGACACTTCATCGCCGCGAAGCTCACCGGTGTGTACGCTCCCAGATTTTCCATTGGGTTCGGGCCCTCGCTTCTGAGGCGCCGGTTCGGCGAGACGGAATATGTTCTCGCCGCGCTCCCGCTCGGCGGATACGTGCGGATGGCATCGCGCGAAGACGAAGCCACCGCGTTCCTCGAGGGAGGAAGCGAAAATTCGGCTACCTCTCCGGGCAACCCGAAAGATGGATGGAATCCCGACGCGATGATTCCCTTCGGCCCAAAACCGATTCCGGAATCGCGATGGTTCGAGTCAAAGTCGCTGCCGGCGCGTCTGTTCATCATGCTGGCTGGCGTTACGATGAACGCAGTTCTTGCTTACGTCATTTACGCCGGACTGCTACTTCGATCCGGAATTCCGACGCCCATTCCGGTCGCCGCGGAGGTCACGGCTGGGAAGCCGGCGGCGCTGGCAGGCATCCAGGCCGGAGACAGCATCGTATCCGTTGACGGCGCCCCGCTGAAAAACTGGGAGGCGCTCCTCGATCGGATCGGCGCCTCCGCTGGATCACCGTTGACTCTGCAGCTTTCGCGGGGCGGTCATCCAGTCACGGTTCGAGTTACTCCGATTGCCGAAACCGTTCCTGATCTGCGCACCGGAGAAACCAAGCGCCTCGGCCGCATTGGCTTGTTGGCGAACACGGCCTTCACACCAGTGTCAGTGCCGCGCGCGTTCGTTGAAGCGTGGCATCTGACGGCAGACAATGGTCTCCGGATCTTTGCGACTTTGCGAATGCTCCTCTCGAGTGGCGCTGGAGTGTCGGACCTTGGCGGACCGATAGCGATCGCCCAGGTGTCGGTTCAGGCGGCGCGCGGAGGAATCGAGAATCTTCTGGCGCTCATCGCGCTCATCAGCATCAACCTCGCAATTTTCAATCTTCTCCCCATTCCGATTCTCGATGGCGGGCAGATCGTGCTAAACGTCGCCGAGACGATTAAGGGAAGTGCATTCAGCACTCGCACCCGCGAGCGAATTCTGAGGGGCGGTCTACTACTGATCGGGTTGCTGTTCGTGACGGTGATGTTCAACGACATCAGCCGGAACATGCAGAGCATTGTACGGCTGGTCGGCCGGATCTTCGGACGTTCGGCGTGAGCCGCCGGGAAGGTGTCGCAGCAGCGACGCCGATAACGGGCCTCGTCGGATTCCTCGGTAGCACTGGGCGTCGTGGGTCGTGGGAGCTACCGCGTCACCTGCGAGCGGTAGCGATTCTGGGCAACGTCGAGATCGATCTTCGTCGAGCGGTCGTTGGCTTGGGGATGTCTCACATCGAGGTAGTTGCCGTGCTCGGAAACGTCGAGATCATCGTCCCGCCGGAAATCGCCGTCGAGTGCGATGGCGACGCTTTGCTCGGAACTTTCAGCCTCGAGTTTGCGGGACGGGTGAATACCGCATTGGCTGACAGGGAACGAGTAGTTAGGGTGACTGGGTCTGCTTATGCGGCTTCGGTCACCGTCCGGGTCAAAGGACCGGACGAGAGCATGATGGTCAAGCTCCGCCGGAACATCGGCATCGCAGGCGGTAACGACTGAGCGGGACCGAACCGCAGTTGGCGTTGCAGGCTGGCCTACGACGTGGATCGATTTTGATTGAGGGAGTGACTCAATCCGGCTAAATTTGGCAGTTATGGGTTTTCCCGGCCTGGCCGAGCGCGTGGCCGATGTGCGGGCCAGAATTGCCGCGGCAAGAGAGCGCGGGGGGCACGGCCAAAAGGTGACGATAGTCGCAGTCACGAAGACTCACGGGCCAGATGCAGCGCGGTCGGCATACGAAGCGGGCCTGCACGATGTCGGCGAAAACAAGGTTCAGGAAGCGCTAAAAAAGATGGGAGAGGTCGACGTGCCCGTTCGCTGGCATTTGATCGGCCACCTGCAGCGGAACAAGGTCAAGTCGCTTGAGCGGTTCGTTCTTCTGCACTCGCTCGACAGCTCGCGTCTGGCGGATGCAGTCTGCGCGTTTGGTCTGGAGCGCGGACGTGCGGTCGATTCGCTGATGGAGCTGAATCTTTCAGGCGAGTCCTCGAAGCACGGCTTCACGCAGTCGGAGCTGTTGCCGGAGGCCGACCGGCTGGTTTCGCTTTCGGGTATCCGCATTCGCGGCGTGATGACAATGGCTAGTTTTACTGCTACGGAGAAGGAGCTCCATCGCACTTTCGCGGAAGCGCGAGATGCGAGACAGGCGCTGGAAGAAGCCGGACACCCGGCGCGGGAGCTGTCGATGGGGATGTCGAGCGATTACGAGATCGCGGTAGAAGAAGGCGCAACTATGGTGAGACTTGGTACAACCCTCTTCGGAGCGAGGGATTAATGATCGACGAAGCTTTTCATCTTACACCTTTGGACGTCAGGCGCTACGACTTCGGTCGGGCGCTCCGCGGCTACAATCCTGCGCGCGTCGATCAGTTCAGAGACCAGGTCGCGGAGGAGATGGATCGTCTCACCCGCATCAACCAGGATCTCGACTCGAAAGCGCGGAGCTTTCACGAGCAGCTTCGCGCTTTTCGCGAGCGCGACAAGGCGCTGAACGACGCCCTGGTCTCCGCGCAACAGCTGCGCGGGGAAGTCCGCGAGCAGGCCGACAGGGAAGCGCAGCTCATCATCCGCGAGGCGCAGGCCGAGGGCAAGCGGATAATCGAGGGAGCGAAGGCCGACGTGCGGCGAATGGAGGAAAAGCTCGACAATCTCGACCGGTCGCGTCGAACTTACCTGGCGCAAATGCGAACACTTATCGCGCGGCAGCTCTCGGAGGTAGAAGCGTCCGATTCGGAAGTGGTGGCAAGCACTCTAAGAGGCGCCGGCTCCAACTCTTCGGGTTCGACTAAAGAATGACCGCTGTCCGCCCCGTGAAGCTGGCGGGGGGAGACGAGAAGAGCAGACGCTTCCGTCTGCTTCCGACCGATCGCTCGCCCGACGAACTCGAAAGAGAAATCCTCGCACTGTGGCAGGAGGAGAAGCTCTTCGAGCAGACCCTTGCACAAGCGGCAGGCAAACCCGAGTTCGTTTTCTTCGAGGGCCCGCCTACCGCGAATGGCAGGCCTGGAATCCATCACGTGTTCTCCCGGACCGTCAAGGATCTCTTTTGCCGTCACCGCGCGATGCGTGGGTTTCACGTTGCGCGGAAGGCGGGCTGGGACACCCATGGACTGCCGGTCGAGATAGAGGTCGAGAAGCGCATCGAGACCGAGTTCGGCGTGCGCACCGCGAAGCAGCAGATCGAGACGATCGGTGTCGAGCGATTCAACGAGATGTGCCGCGAGAGTGTTTGGAGATATCGCGCTGACTGGCAGGAGATGAGTGAGAGGATCGGCTACTGGCTGGATTACAGCGATCCGTACGTCACATACTCCAATGACTACATCGAAAGCGTGTGGTGGGCTCTGGCCACAATGTTCCGGCGCGGACGCCTTTACCGCGGGCACAAAGTGCTGCCGTATTGCGCGCGCTGCGGAACCACGCTGTCGAGTCACGAGGTCGCGCAGGGATACAAGGACGTAAAGGATCCAAGCGCCTACGTCGCGCTCGATCTTGTTGAGGAAGGGAAATCAAAGCCACACGCTCGCCGCCGCATCCTCGTGTGGACGACGACGCCCTGGACCCTGGTCTCCAACGTTGCGCTGGCAGTAAGCCCGTCGCTCGAATACGTCGAGCTACGCAAGAAAAAATCGGGCGCGCCGGATGTCGCCGATCGCACAATCGAGAAGACCCCGCGCGATGCCGGCGAAACGATAATCCTTGCTCTGACCCGCGCTCCAGCGGTGCTCGGCGAAGACTTCGCGGGCAGATGGAAGACGGTGAGGTCGTTCCGCGGGACCGAGCTGGTCGGGCAACGCTACAAGCGTCCGCTGGATTGGGTCGAGTACAAGGATGGGAAACACGAGATCATCGTGGGCGAGGATTTCGTCTCGTCCGAGGAAGGGACCGGAGTCGTGCACATGGCGCCGGCATTTGGCGCCGACGACTATGCTGCCGGTCAGCGCAACGGACTCGCGTTTCTGCAACCGGTCAATTTGCGCGGCGAATTTCCGAGCGAGATGCCGCTCGTGGGCGGGAAGTTCGTGAAGGATGCGGATCCGATCATCCTCGAGGAGCTAAAGCGTCGTGGCGTCCTATGGAAGTCGGCCCTGGTCGAGCACGCGTATCCGCACTGCTGGCGATGCGATACGCCGCTTCTCTACTATGCGCGCACGTCGTGGTTCATTCGCACTACAGAGTTCAAGGACGCGATGCTCGTCAGGAACTCCCGCGTCGACTGGCATCCGCCGGAGACCGGATCCGGGCGGTTTGGCGAGTGGCTGACCAACAACATCGACTGGGCAGTTTCGCGGGACCGTTATTGGGGAACGCCCTTGCCAATCTGGGTGTGCGATCGCGACAGCGCGCACGTGGAAGCGATAGGTGGCTACGACGAGCTCGCAAAGCGATCGGGCACGCCGGCCGGTGAAAACTTCGATCCGCACAAACCATTCATCGACCGCTACACGTGGAAGTGCCAGTGTGGGGGGACGATGTCGCGCACGCCGGAGGTCATCGACGCGTGGTTCGATTCCGGCTCGATGCCGTTCGCGCAGTGGCATTTCCCATTTGAGAATCGGGAGACATTCGAGCGCTACTATCCGGCCGACTTCATCGCTGAAGGCGTCGATCAAACCCGGGGCTGGTTCTACTCGCTGCTCGCCATTGCAACCGGATTGGGGGACGCTCTGCCGAACAACCTTCTGGCGCACGAGGCAGGCTCTTCATCCGAGCAGGCGTCGAGCGATGGCGAACGAGCGCTCGGGACTCCTAACGATACCGCGCCGTACCGCGCCGTGGTCGTGAACGATCTGGTCCAGGATGCCCAAGGCCAGAAAATGTCGAAGCATGTCGGAAACATCGTCGACCCCTCAAGCGTGATTCCGCGGTACGGCGCCGACGCGGTTCGACTGTTCCTCACGACTTCGAGCCAGATCTGGATGCCGCGTCGGTTCGACGAAGCGGGAATCCGCGACACTGCCGGCAGGTTTCTCCTGACCTTCAAGAACGTCTACACGGGAATCTTCGCGGAGTATGCGAACTTCGGATGGTCTCCCTCGGACGGGGATCCGGAAATCGGCGATCGTCCGCTGCTCGATCGGTGGGTGCTCTCGCGGCTTGCCACGGTCGAGCGCGAAGCCGACGAGCTTCTTGGCAGGTACGAGGCGACGAACGCGGCGAAAGCAGTAATGACGTTCTTCGATGAGGACGTATCGAAGTGGTACGTGCGCCAGAGCCGGCACCGATTCTACGATGTGGACGCTCCGGACAATCGCTCGGCGTTCGCGACCCTGTATGAAGTGCTGGTCGTTACCTGCCGGACTCTCGCGCCGTTCGCGCCGTTTGTGACGGACTGGGTGCATCGCGAGCTCACGGGCGGCTCCGTGCATCTTGCGCCATACACGCGTCCACGGACGGAAACCACCAAGGTCGACGTAGACCTGGAGCGCGCGATGTCGCATATCCGGACCCTCGCAACCCTCGGTCGCGCTGCGCGCGAGGATGCAGGGGTAAAGGTCCGTCAGCCGCTCGCCAGGATGGTGTGTGTGGTGCCTCTGCCGGGGGTCGTCTTTCGCGGCGCGGCGGACAGGGCCGAGGCCATGCTGGAGGAGTTAAGCCCACTTTTGGCGGCCGAGCTGAACATAAAAAAAATCGAGTTCATCTTGAGCGCCGACGATCTAGTAACTTTACAGGCTCGGCCGAATTTCCGTTCCCTCGGTAAGAAGTTCGGCAAGGAAACCCCGCTGGCGAGCGAAGCGGTACAGGCGCTGACCAGTGACGCGTTGCGGGAATTCGAGTCGGGAAAGCCGCTTTACGTTTCGGTTGGGAACGAGTCGCGGGAGCTTGCCGCGGATGATTTTACCATCGTGCGACGCGCGTCGGGTGAGTTGGTGGTTAAGGAAGAAGCCGGATATTTTGCGGCGCTGGATCCGCTCGTCACGCGCGATCTGCGGCTCGAAGGGCTGGCCCGCGAGCTGGTGAGCAGGATTCAGAGGCTGAGGAAGGAATCGGGTTTCGCGGTAAGTGATCGGATTACGCTCTTCGTGGGCGCCGAGGATGAGATAAGGGAGGCGGTGAAGGAATTTCAGCAATGGATTGCCGACGAAGTGCTTGCTGTTCGGTTCAGCGTCGGCGAGAGAATACAGGGTACACACGCGACGCACACGTTCGACCTTGATGGGCAGAACGTCGAAGTCGCCTTGGAGAGGGTTGGTTAGAATGGCAACAGCAGCTGGCAGCAAGAAGCCTAAGCCAATGGCGAAGAAAAGCCTGCAGCACTTCGAGAAGCGTCTCATGGAAGAGAGGAAACGCGTTCTGAAGGAGCTCGGCCACTATGACGAGACATTCGGGTCCACGCCGCAGGGCGCGGACGGCGATCTGAGCGCTTATTCATTCCACATGGCCGATCAGGGAACGGATGCGATGGAGCGCGAGAAGGCGTTTCTCTTCGCGAGCCAGGAAGGGCGCTTCCTCTGGCACATTGACGAAGCGCTCCGGCGCCTCTATCGGAATCCGGAACAATTCGGCAAGTGCCACAATTGCGGACGCGACATCAGCTTCGAGCGGCTCGACGCTCTGCCGCACGCCCGGTACTGCATAGAGTGCAAGCAGCGCGAAGAAGATGGAAAGCGCCAAGCCTAACCCGCCTCTGTTCTGGGGCACGCTGATAACGATCGTTGCTCTCGATCTCGTAACGAAGCTCATTGCTGCGGCAACCCTCCGGCCGCAGCACATCCCGCACGAGATCGTTGGCAATCACGTGCGCCTGACGCTCGTCTACAATCCCGGCGCCGCGTTCGGGCTGAACCTCGGGATGTACTCGCGTTGGATCTTCATGGCTCTTACGGCGGGAGCACTCGTGATCCTCTGGCGTCTCTACCAGGCCACTCGCCAGGGAGATTTCATTCGGGTGCTTGCGCTCGGTCTAGTGTGCGGCGGCGCCGTCGGCAACCTCGTTGACCGGATCCGTTCGGCCACAGGCGTGGTGGATTTTATCGACGTTGGAATCGGTGATCTCCGCTGGCCGACCTTCAACGTGGCTGACATGGCCGTAAGCGTCGGAGCTTTCCTACTCGCCTGGGTGCTATGGGGAGAGGAGCGAACAACGGCAGCCAGCGTGACCGCAGCCCCCGTGTCGGATACGCAAACGGAGAGCTAGCCCCTTGAGCGACATCAAGGACATTCCGGTCGAGGCGGACAGCGATGTCCGCCTCGATCTGTTTGTGGCCCAAAGGGCAGGACTGTCCCGTACCCACGCTGCCACGCTCATCGCGCAGGGGCACGTGCTTGTGGACGGCCGGCGCGAAAAGGCGAGTTTCAGGACGGAGACCGGGCAGACAATCCATGTCGAGATTCCGACTCCTGAAAAGCGCGCGATACTGGGGGAAGACCTCCCGGTGAGCGTCGTTTACGAGGACGAGTCATTGCTCGTGGTCGACAAAGCCGCGGGCATGGTCGTTCATCCGGCACCCGGCAACTGGAGCGGCACCCTCGTGAACGCTCTCCTTGGCAGGGGGCGCGCGCTAAGCGGCGAGGGCGAACCCGAACGCGCCGGCATGGTTCACCGTCTCGACAAAGAGACTTCCGGCCTTCTCGTCGTGGCAAAAACCGACCGGGCGCACCGTCTCCTGAGCGCCGCAATAGCCGACCGGCGAGTCGTCCGAAGATACGCCGCCATGACCTGGGGCCATCTCACCGCCGACAACCTGACGATAGACAAGCCAATAGCCCGCGATCCACGAGACCGGAAGCGCATGGCAATCGTCAATAAGGGTCGGCCGGCCAAGACCGAC
>JBOHTC010000220.1:0-2245 GCA_050733495.1 Gemmatimonadaceae bacterium
GTGTATATCTCGAAGGCTAGGGCAGTGGCGCTGTTGACGGGGAACGGGAATGAAAGTCAGAACAAGAATGCCAAGTGTGTTTGTGGGCCATCCCTTCGCTGGTCGTTTTGCTGTAACCAAGTTCCGGGGGATTTTTAAAGACCTACCATTCAAGGTCATCTACGGGAATACAGACCTGCAAACGAAACAGTTGTTGAACATCATGAAGAGCAATATCGCGAAGTCGGATTTCTCAGTGTTTGACTTATCGGATTGGAATCCGAATGTTGCGCTGGAACTTGGACTGGCTGAGGGTCTAAAGAGGAAGCCGCAGAAGAACTACTACATTGTTCTCAACACGCGACGGTCCAGAGAGGTACCGTCAGACATTAGAGGCATTCAACGTCTCGAATACACCTCCTACGATTTCAAGCCTGAGGTCGCGCTCGGCGACGATGCGCTTCAACTTCGCATTCTCGATCTCAAGCTGGCGAAGGCGCTTGACGTCCGCGGGCTCGAGCGTCCTGAAACGGCGCCTCCAGGTGTAGATCGCCTGCGTGCTGACCTTGTGCTTCTTGGCAACCTCGGCGACCGGCGACTTGTCGGCCTCCCGCAGGATCGCGACCATCTGTTCTTCGGTAAAACGGCTCTTCTTCATCGGCTCCTCGCTGGTGAGCGGGAGCCATTCTCTCAAGTTACGATTGGTCCTAAGAACCTGGGCAGGTCATGAGGCGCGCTTGGTGCTGTCTGCGGCACCGGAATTGGCTATGTTCGCGTGCGCCAACATTCTCCTGCTCGCGTCGGCGGGTTATCATTTCCTCTATGTCGAGGATATCGCCTATGTCTACTCAATAGCCGGTGGGATAAAGGGCGCCAACAACATCCCCGACGTCTTGGGGAGCGGAATCAACAATCCCTACCAGTTCCAGTTCTGGACGCTCATCGGGGGAGTCGCCGTTACGGGATTGACACTTTTCAGCGCTCACAAGCTCAAGCAATGAGCATCGGCACTTCGTCGTTCGCCAGTGGTCTAGGGAAACTCTGAAGTATTCCTCTGCTCTAATGCGTAGTAGGTGAGCCGAGGAGAACAACAATGAAGAAGCCGAGCCAGATGACTTTTACTCCGACCGGGTTCGAGGCCTACCGCAAGCCGACGCGGCGCGAGCGGTTTCTGGCCGAGATGGACCGGGTAGTGCCGTGGGCCGAGCTGGTGGCGCTGGTGAAGCCGGCGTATGCCCAAGGTACGAGCGGCCCGGGGCGACCGCCGATCCCGCTGGAGCGCATGCTGCGGATCCACTTCCTGCAGCACTGGTTCAATCTCTCGGACCCGGCGGCGGAGGAAGCACTCTACGATGTCTCCTCGATGCGCAGCTTCGTGGGGATCGACCTTGGGCGCGAGCCTGCGCCCGATGAGACCACGGTATGCAAGTTCCGCCACCTGCTGGAGGAGCACGGCCTGGGCAAGCGGATCTTCGAGGCCGTGGGAGCGCATCTTCAGCGCCAGGGGCTGAAGGTCTCCTCGGGCACCATCGTGGATGCGACCATCATCGCGGCGCCCAGCTCGACGAAGAATGCCGAGGGTAAACGCGATCCCGAGATGCACCAGACCAAGAAGGGCAAGGATTGGCACTTCGGCATGAAGGCGCACGTCGGTGTGGACAAGAAGACCAAGCTCATTCACTCGGTTGTGGCCACACCGGCCAACGTGGCCGACGGCAACGTGGTGGGCGAGTTGCTCCACGGAGGCGAGACTCACGTTTGGGGCGATGCCGCCTACACGGGCAGAGGCGAACGCATCCGGGCCAAGGCGCCCAAGGCCAAGGACTTCACGCAACGCCGAGGTCGGGGCTACCGCTACCTGAGCGACTACGATCGCTGGATCAACCGCGCACGCTCCAGAGTCCGGGCTCGCGTCGAGCACTCGATCGGCGTGATCAAGCGCATCTTCGGTTTCACCAAGGTGCGATACCGTGGGATCGCGAAGAACGCCAATCGGCTCTTCGTCACCTGCGCGCTCGCCAATCTGTTCATCGTGAGGCAGCACTTGTTCAGAGCTCAAGGGGCGTAGTGCGTCCGCAAATGGCAAAGAAGCTGGAAATCGAGCGGAATCGAGGGCCAAAATCGCCCGATTCGCACCCAACTGGCGTCTGTGAGCCGAAATTCGCATCAATGATCGCCCCCGTCCCCGTTACTTCAGACGTTCCCTAGTCGATCGCCCAAAACCTAATCCATGCGGACCACGGGCACGCGGTCTCCGGCCCTACGT
>JBOHTC010000221.1:0-1255 GCA_050733495.1 Gemmatimonadaceae bacterium
GTCATCGGGTATGCGCCCCCGGCGACGGCGCCAGCCGCTCGTCTCGGGGTCGCGCTCCAGCCACGCAGGGCCGATGCGGCGCTTGACCTGCCGACCTTCGTGTCGAAACTTAGCCTCGTAGAACGGATGGCCGCGATGCTCGCGGACGACGATGGTGGCGCTGGGGTTTTGGTGCTGTCATCGGCTGTCCTCCGGTGCTAGGTGTAAGACCCGAGCAGGTTGTTCATGCGGGTGATGGGTGTGTCTCGCCCGATGGCTTGGTGTGGTCTTCGATGGTTGTAGGTCCATAGCCAGCCGTCAAGGGCTGCTGTGCGTTCTTTGCTGTCGCGGTAGATCGCGCCGTAGGCCCAGCCGGCGAGCATGGTGCGGATGAACCGCTCCGCCTTCCCGTTCGTCTGGGGTCGGCGGGGTCTGGTGCGTAGGTGGCGGATGCCGATGGCGCGGCAGGCAATGGCGTGCACAGCTGAGCGGTAAGGAGCGCCGTTATCGGTCAAGAGCTCCTGGACCTTCATGCCGTGGCGCTCGTAGAACGCGATCGCCCGGCGCAGGAAACCGATCGCTGTGGTCGCCTTCTCGTCGGGCAACACCTCTGCATATGCGAGGCGTGTCGCGTCGTCGATCGCGATGTGCACGCACTCCCAGCCGATGACCTGACGGTCGATGCCATCCCGGTCTCTGCGTGTCTTCTTGGGATTGCGTTGGTGGCCTGTGATCCGCTTCCCCGCGCCCCCGTGGATTCGTCCGAGCTTCTTCACGTCGATATGGATCAGCTCACCCGCGACCGTCCGTTCGTAGCGCTCCGCGGGCTCCAGGCCGAGGCGGCCCAACCGTCCCATCCCGATCCTGGTCAGGATCCCTGAGACCGTCGAGAACGGCATCTCGAGCACCTCTGAGATCTCTGGGCCCGTAAACCGCAAACGCCGCAGTGCCGCGATCGCCTCGACCGCTTGCTCGCTGCTGCGGTTCGCGACCAGCAACGGTGCTGAGGAACGATCCAACAGCCCGGCAGTTCCTTCAGAGCGGTACCGGGCAACCCACTTCCCGGCCGTTCGGGCACTGACCTCGGCAGCCAGGGCAGCCTCTCTCACAGACCAACCATGGTCAACAACACGACGAACCATCCGCTCGCGCTGCCTAAATGACAGCGCAGCATTACCGTGCAGCTTCATCCGGTTTCTCCTTGGTACTGGGGCTTTGACACCACCAGCCTCCAAGGAGGACCGGATGAACAACGTCCTCAGGTTCTACAGCTAGC
>JBOHTC010000222.1:0-7653 GCA_050733495.1 Gemmatimonadaceae bacterium
CGAATACGAAGATGCCGTTCTCCGTCCACGACAACGTCGACCATCCGGTTAGCCTTTACGCCGCGACTAAGAAGGCGAACGAGCTGATGGCGCATTCGTACAGTCATCTTTACAGACTGCCGGTGACGGGGCTGCGATTTTTTACGGTGTATGGTCCATGGGGACGACCGGACATGGCGCTCTTCCTCTTCACGCGCGCGATTCTGGAAGGGAAGCCGATCGATGTGTTCAATCACGGCAAAATGCGCCGAGACTTTACGTATATAGACGACATCGTGGAAGGCGTGGTTCGCGTCACGGACATCATACCGGAGCCGAATCCTGATTGGAGCGGAGACGATCCCGATCCGGGCACAAGCAAGGCGCCGTACAGGATCTACAACATCGGCAACAACCAGCCCGTTGAGCTTCTCGATATGATCGGCGCCCTCGAGAAGCACCTCGGCCGCACCGCCGAAAAGCGATTGCTGCCAATGCAGCCGGGTGACGTGCCGGCGACGTACGCGGATGTAGACGCGCTGAGCGAAGCGACGGGATTCTCACCGTCGACGCCACTCGACGTCGGGATCGGCAAGTTTGTAGCCTGGTATCGGGAGTATTATGCAATACCGGATTGATCGTCAAATAAGGAGCGAGAGGCGACCTCTCTCGCGCCGATCCACCGAACACCGTTGCGGGTAACTCGCTGCGGCGATTTACCGAAGATGGCGACGTGCAAAACGATTCAGTCGCCCCACCGAGAATTCACGAGCGAACAGAGGTAGCAGAATCTCAAAAGAACTGATCGAATTGGCGGCGCCGGTGGAGCGGGCGATCCTGGTCGGCGCGCCGCGGAAGGGATCGAACGCGCGGCACACGGTGTCCGAGCATCTGGAGGAGCTGGAGCGCCTCGTCGACACCGCTGGTGGACTCGTAGTCGGAGAAGTGACGCAGCAGATCGACAAGCCCAACCCTGCGACCTACCTCGGCAAGGGAAAGGTCGAGGAGCTGCGCATGGCGATCGAGGACAAGAACGCATCGCTTATCGTGTTCGACGACGAGCTCTCTCCGTCCCAAGGCAAAAACATCGAGGACGCGACCGGCCAGCGCGTGATGGATCGCGCGGAGCTGATTCTCGACATCTTCGCGACGCGGGCGCGATCGAGCGAGGCGAAGATGCAGGTCGAGCTGGCGCAGCTTCAGTACATGCTACCGAGGCTGACGAGGATGTGGGCGCACCTCGAGAAATTCCGAGGGGGAATTGGTGTGAGGGGCCCGGGAGAAACTCAGCTGGAAACTGACCGGCGGCTCATCAACCAGCGAATCAAGCTTCTGAAGAGCCGGCTCGACGACGTGCAGAAATCGCGCGAGGTGCAACGGTCTGGGCGGCGCGAGGCATTTCGTGCGTCGCTGGTTGGATACACGAATGCGGGCAAGTCCTCGATACTCCGGGCGATCGGTAACGCGCCGGAAGTTTTCGTGGAGGACCGACTATTCGCCACGCTCGATCCGTTGACGCGCGAAATCGACCTGGGCGAAAACTCGCGCGTGTTGTTGACCGATACGGTTGGATTCATCCGCAAGCTTCCGCACAATCTCGTTGCGAGCTTCCGCGCGACTTTGGAGGAAGTGAACGAGGCAGATTTGCTGCTGCACGTGATCGACGCGAGTCACCCGAACTGGGAAGAGCAACGTCAGGTGGTCGATCAAGTGCTCGCGGAGCTGGGAGCGGCGGAGAAGCCCGTGCTCTACGTGTTCTCGAAGATCGACGCGCTCAAGGATGAGGACCTGCGCGCGCTGCGCGAGCGGATCGGGAATCTGTTGCCGAATTCTTCAGTATTCGTGAGCTCTCTCGCACCGAGCGGGCTGGACTCGCTGCGTCGGGCGTTGCTTGTAGCGGTGAGGAAGGGAACCGAGATCGCCGAGATCCGGTTCCCGGCCGAGGATGGGAAGCTGCTGGCGGAGGTCTATCGAACCGGAAGTGTTCTGAGCCAGCGCACGGACGACGGCCAGATCGTTTTGCGGGCGAGAGTCGATGAGCAGCTTGCGGGACGGCTCGAGAGGTCGGGGGCCAAGATCGTATATCCGCGCCTCAACTAAGGGCGCCATGGGAATTGTCGACTTCCACAGCCACCTTATTCCCGGCGTGGACGACGGAGCAGAAACGCTGGAGCAATCGCTCGTCGCAATTCAAACTATGTGGGAGCAGGGAATCACCCACATCATCACGACGCCGCATTTCAGGGCGCACACGCTCAATGATCCAACAGAGTTCGAGACGCGGATCGCACTCGTCGACGAAGCCTGGGAAACGCTGCGTGCAGCCGCGAAGGAGGAATTTCCGGACCTATGGTTGGACCGTGGCTGCGAGCTCGCGCTCGACGAGCCGCTGGCAGCGATGCCCGACGAGCGCGTACGCCTGGCGGGAACTCGATTCATGCTGGTGGAATTTCCCAGGTTCCTGATCCCGGCCGAGGGCGGCAAAGTGTTGGCGCAGCTCGTCGAGCTTGGTGTCACGCCGATCGTGGCGCACCCCGAGCGATACGACAACCTGGACGACGACGACCTCGACGTCCTGGTTGAGTGGAAGAAACGCGGCGCGTTTCTGCAGGTAGATGTTGGATCGGTGGTAGGCGACTTCGGGGACAGCATCGAGGCAAGCGGGTGGAAAATCCTTGAGCTCGGGCTCGGAGATTATCTATCGAGCGATTATCACGCGTGGCGAAAATGCTTCGTGGCGGACGCTCAGAACGCGATCGTGGCCCGCGGTGGAGAGGGGCAGTTCAAAACCTTAAGCGTTTTGAACGGAGAGCGACTGCTTCGAGGAGAAGATCCGGTTCCAGTCGGGGGTCTCTCCTAGGCCCGGAAAATAGTGACTCCGCTGGTAGGAGTATCCTTCACCGTAAGCTCCTTTCCGTCCCCGTCCGGCGAAGCCGTCGAGAGTGTCGGATGCGGGTGAAAATCCGGAAGGAGACCGCGGAGAAGCTGTCTGAGCTCTTCATCTCCATGATCCGAATCCGCCGCGGTGGCAAGAGCCTCGATGCGGCGCATGATGCCCTCGGGGAGAATACCGTTCCGAGCGCGCAGAACCTTTGGATGGTCGGTTGTCAGCACACTCTCGGCGCTGAAGAACATCTCTTCGTAGAGTTTTTCGCCAGGCCGCATTCCGCTGAACTTGATCTCGATGTCGGTGCCGACCGTCAGCCCAGAAAGGCGAATCAAGTCAGTTGCAATGTCCACGATGCGGATCGGCTCGCCCATGTCGAGCAGGAAAACCTCGCCGCCACGTCCGAGTGCGCCAGCTTGCAGAACGAGCTGGACAGCTTCCGGGATGGTCATGAAGTAGCGTTGCATCTCCGGATGCGTGACCGTCACCGGACCACCCGCGCGAATCTGCCGCAAGAAGGTCGGGACGACGCTGCCTCTGCTACCGAGGACGTTCCCGAACCGCACGGATACAAAGTTTCGCTCGTGCTTCATCGCCGCGCGCTGGACGATCAACTCGGCGATTCTCTTGGTGGCGCCCATCACGCTGGTGGGGCGCACCGCTTTGTCGGTGGAGATGAAGACGAAGTGTTTGCACCCTGAATCGAGAGCGGCATCGACGACGTTGAGGGTACCGACGACGTTGTTCGTGACGGCTTCGATGACGTTTTCTTCCATCAGCGGCACATGCTTATGGGCGGCGGCATGGAAGACGGCGTGGGGCTTGTGATGCTTGAAGAGGAGTGCAATTCGCTTTCGGTCCCGCACATCCGCAATGACGGGAGTGAGCGGAACATCAGGGAAGTCGGCCCTTAGCTCGTGGAGAATGTCGAAAATCGAATTCTCGCCGTGGCCGAGGAGAACGATGCGAGCGGGTGCAAGGCGGGCAATCTGTCGGCACAACTCGCTGCCGATGGACCCGCCGGCGCCAGTGATCAGGACCGTCTCGCCCGTTGAGAGCTCGGCGACCGCCGCCAGGTCCGTCTCAACGGGCTCACGCCTCAACAGATCCTGAATCTCAACTTCTCGGAGGTTCGTGCCGTTTGTCTTCGACGATATCAGCTCAGGAAGACTCGGAACGGTCAGGGTCGGTATTCCGCAGTCCAGACCAGCGCGGACTACTTTGCGAACGACATCGCCATGAGCCGAGGGCATGGCGATTATGAGCTCCGATATGCTGTGCTGCTCGACGAGCCCTTTGATAGCGCTCAGCGTTCCCATGATCGGGAGCTCGAGCAGCATATGATTTTGCTTGGTCAGATCGTCGTCGACGAAACCGATTGGCTCGAAGCCTAGGCGCGGGTTAGCGATCAGTTCCTTCGCGACGAGCTTACCGGTATCGCCGGCACCGACGATGAGAGCTGGTCGGCCGGGGTCGCTGCGGCGTCGCCGCGGATTATTAAGCCTTATCGTCCTCGCGAGCAATCTCGGGAGTGCGATCGCTGCCGTGGTCAGGAACGCATCGATGAATACAACGGAAAACGGAACGCGGCTAGCAGTGATCTGACTGGCCGGCATAATCCAGAATCCGACCAAAGCCGCGAACACCGCTCCAATTCCGCCAGCGACGAGTATCTGCTTGAGCTCGCCAATGCTCGCATGGCGCCAGAGGCGCTTGTACATCCCGAGATTGTAGAAGATGACGAGGCGAATCGGCCCGGCCAGGAAGATGTACGGCAGAACCATGCGAAGGTTCTGGCCAAGCCAGCCGAAATCCTCGAAGCGAACAACGAAAGCGATGATTGGCCCGACAACCAACGACGCCGCATCAAGCAGGAAGAGGTGTCGGTTTCTCATCCGCTTAGGAAGGAACGATTTGAATTCTGTCACTTACTGGGCTCGCGATGGTCGGTCGGGACCTAATTAGAAATGGTCATTGAGAGAGGACAAAAACCGGCCACCAGAGATACTTGTTCGGCAACCGGAGAGTAAGCGGTGTCACGTTTGTTTGCAATGTCAGTGCCCGGCATTGCTTATTGCACGTAAGATGCGAAATCTCACTCAAACCAAGAACTTTTGCGCTATTGTTATGTCCGCCCAGCTCGCGAATACGATCATGCGGTTAGCATTCGTGTGTCGGCGAGGAATCAACCAGCCGCTGGTCCTGCGGCCGAACTCGCGACGGGACAGTCGACGGAGAGTGGACGGAGGTGGCTTGGCCGCAGTCGAACGAGATTAACCACGGTGCTGATTTCCCGGCTAGGAAGGCCGATAAAAGTAATTGGTCGCTGCGCTCACCAGACTCTCGCAACGACTGAGATTCCCAGCTACCCCGCAACGCGTTTCAAAAACTGACGACGAATGGGTGGACAACAACCATTTTTGCTTCGCCCAGTGGAAAAGCTGGCGATTACTATTGATCCGCTTGGCAAATAGCCTTGTTAATTTTGTCTCTTGGTTCCGTTTCGATGTAAGCAAATTCTCTGTTCGCGTGTTTCGACCTACAGATAGCTAACGACGCGTTCGGTCACGCGAAGCTGAGCCGGCAGCGACCCGGTCCTGGCTGCGTGCGTGCAGTCTTTTGGCCTGCTAGTCCGCCGTAGCCTTTCAGCCTACGGTCGCCGCGGTCACTCCATACTGACTCTTGGAAACAGACGAGTGAACAAAGTTCTGATCGTGGCCGGCACTCGGCCGAATTTCATGAAGGTTAGCCCTATTATATCCGAGCTAGGACGGGTGGGCGCGTCGGCTGTGTTGGTTCATACGGGGCAGCACTACGACCAATCAATGTCGGCAGCATTCTTCGAAGACCTCGCCTTGCATCCGCCGCATTACCAGCTGGAGGTTGGTTCGGGTACGCACGCTCTTCAGACGGCGAAGGTTATGGAGCGTTTCGAGCCCGTGATCCTAGCCGAGAGACCGCGCTGGGTCGTAGTGGTGGGCGACGTGAATTCTACGCTTGCAGCAGCTCTGGTGACGGCTAAGCTGCGGGACGAGGTGGGATCCCGCCTAGCGCATGTAGAAGCGGGCCTGCGCAGCAATGACTGGCGCATGCCGGAAGAGATAAACCGCGTGTTGACCGACAGGGTTTCAGACCTTTTGCTGACTCCCTCGCGGGATGCACGTGCCAATCTGATTCGCGAAGGACTCGAGGCCGACGCGATTGTCTTTGTCGGAAACGTCATGATCGATTCGTTATTCTCCCATCTAGATTCGGCGCGCCAGCTCTGCGTTGCCAAGTCGCTTGGCGTGGATGGGCCCTACGCAGTGACGACATTGCATCGCCCGTCGAACGTGGACAATCGTGATTCGCTTCAGACGGTTTTGGCAGGCCTCTCAAGAATTCAGGAAACAATGCCGGTCATTTTTCCGATCCATCCACGCACTCGAAAAAATATCGAGGAGTTCGGTCTGAACTCTCTTGTCGATTGCATCACCCTTACAGAGCCCCTCGGTTACAAAGCGATGTTATCGCTAACGGACGGGGCGTCTATCGTCCTTACCGACTCGGGTGGGTTGCAGGAGGAGACGTCCGCGCTGAGAATTCCTTGTGTCACGCTGCGCGAGCAGACCGAACGGCCGGTTACGTTGGCCCAAGGTTCAAACACCCTAGTGCCGTGGCCGATGTCGGCGCTCGGAATTCTCGAAACCTTCGAAAAAGCTCTCAGCACTAAATGCGATCTGCCGCCAATCGAAGGCTGGGACGGTCACGCAGCACGGCGAATCGTTGAAGCACTTCTAGCTCGGTAGTTACTTAAGGCTGTCCGAAACGATGTCTCTCCCAAGGTAGTACTCACGCATCCATGCGACGGTTCGGCGGATGCCCTCGTCGAGCGTGACCGTCGTCTTGTGTTTCAAGTCCCTTACAGCCCGCTGACAGTCGACCTCTTTGCGAAGGGTGGTGAAGGGCTCGGGCTCTGCATAGTGGGCGAGTTCTGGATCGCAGGCTGTGTGCCTTATGATCAATTCGGCCGCCTCCTCAATTGTATGGTAGTCTAGTCCACCAATGTTGTAGACGTTTCCCGGAACAAAATTGTCGGCGATGTTCGCCAGCGTCGCGGCAGTATCGGCGATGTAGGTCGAAGTACGGTGGTGGCCGCGATTGACGACGAATGGCTTGTTGTGGAGCGCGCGATATATGAAAAGACAAATTACCGAACGGTAAGGCGAATACGGCTCGCCTGGACCGTAAGTGTTAAAGAGCCTAACGCGAACGGATTTAGTCCCGTGCTGCTCTGCGGAATTAAGCACCTGCATTTCATTAACCCACTTAGAGATTGCGTAGTCGTTCATTTGCTTTATCGGCACGGTGTCCATGACATCCTCGTTCATTAGGCCCGTGTAATCGCCGTAGACCTCTGATGACGAGAAATAGACCGCTTTGAAGCCAAACCGCTCTTGCAGCCGCAGCACGTTCTTCGTGCCAACCGCATTCGATTTCCAAAGAGTCTCGAAGAAGTCTTCGCCGTTCCACCTGCCAAATTCTGCCGCGAGATGGTACACCATGTCGAAGTCTCTCTTCTCTGTGAAATAGCCGCGAGACCAGCCGCGGTTGAGAAAGATCTGCTCGACCTGCCGGAACTCACCCACATCACAGCGCACATACTCCGGCCCATGATGGTGCATGAGGTCAGCGACCCAGACTTCGTGTCCGCGAGTGCGCAGCTGTTGAACTAAGAATTTTCCAACGGCGCCCAGGCCGCCCGTTACCAGAATTTTCACCTTTTCTCCATTATTATCGGCGTGGTT
>JBOHTC010000223.1:0-1544 GCA_050733495.1 Gemmatimonadaceae bacterium
TCGTGGACATCTCTGACACGATCACGGTGATGCGCGCAGGACAAACCGTCGCGCGCATCAAGACTTCCGAGACGACCGCTGCCGAGATTGCGCACGCGATGGTGGGTCGCGAAGTGTCGCTGTCGACAGGAAAGCGCGTTCAGCCCATATCAGGTCCGGCCACGCCGCAGCCGGATCGAGGTCTCGAAGTACGAAATCTGTACGTCATGGGGACGCGTGGACTGCGCGTCGTCGAAGAGGTGAGCTTCAGCGTCAAGCCCGGCGAGATTTTCGGCATCGCTGGTGTGGAAGGCAACGGGCAGACCGAATTGATCGAAGCGATTGCCGGCCTGAGGCCCATATCCAGCGGAGCAATCTTGATCGATGGAGTCGACGTCACGCGTCGACCGGTATCCGCGCGGCACGACGCAGGGTTATCGCACATCCCTGAAGATCGCCACCGTCGCGGGCTCATCCTCGAGTACAGTGTCGCCGACAATCTGATTCTGGGTCTCGAAAAGCTTTTCTCGAAGCACGGAGTGCTGGAACAGAAGCGTGTGCTGGGGAACGCGGTGGACGAGATCTCCGGATTCGACATCCGTCCTCCCAACCCCGGGCTCGCGGCTCGCGCTCTGTCGGGAGGGAATCAGCAAAAGGTAGTGATCGCCCGAGAGATCGGGCGCGACTTCTCGGTCCTCCTTGCCTCGCAGCCCACCCGCGGCGTCGACGTTGGCGCGATCGAGTTTATCCACCAGCAGCTCCTCGAAGCTCGGTCCAAAGGAAAAGCAATTCTGCTCGTCAGCGCGGAGCTCAACGAAGTGCTCGCGCTTTCGGATCGCATTGCCGCGATGTACCGAGGGAAACTCGCGGTGGTATTGCCTTCTTCCGAAGCCACCGAAGAAGCACTCGGCGAATACATGATCGGCGCGAAGAAAGGCAACGCCGCTTGACCGAGTCGTCGCTGGCCGGCGGGACTCAGCCGACATTCTCAGCCACGCCGTGGCGCGAACGCGCTGAAGAAGCGCTCATTCCGCCAATCGTAGCACTGCTCGTCGCCCTGATCTGCGGCGACTTGCTGATTCTGAGCTACGGACAGTCGCCGGCGAATGTCTACCGACTTCTGCTCGAGGGAACCTGGGGAAACGCCTACGGTTTCGGACAGGTGCTGTACAAGGGGACCACTCTCGCATTCACCGGACTCGCCGTGTCGTTTGGCTTGCGCGCCGGCCTGTTCAACATCGGCGGTGAGGGCCAGCTCGCTGCGGGAGGATTTGCGGCGGCTCTCACAGGATTGGCTCTGCCGATTGGAACGCCGCTCATCATCGCAGTCATCCTTTGCATCATCGCCGCAGGTTGTGCAGGCGGCGTAGTCGGCGCGGTACCGGGATACCTCAAGACGAAATTCGGCGCGCACGAAGTAATCGTGACGATCATGCTGAATTTTATAGTGCTCGCGCTGCTCAACTGGTTCATCGCCGGTCATCTGCACGTCCCCGAGACGTTGCATACCCCTGAGATCCACGCCGGAGTTCTGCCGAGGCTCTCGGATCTCTCGCCAACCTTCC
>JBOHTC010000224.1:0-2711 GCA_050733495.1 Gemmatimonadaceae bacterium
CCGCTATGCGCGGAGCTCCGGCCGATTACTCACGCGAGACTGACGCTACCGGTTGGCGGTATTGTCCAGGGAAGGCCGATTGGTGGCGGTGGAGGAAGACAAACCAACGTATCCGGGGCGATCTCTCCCGCCAGGAGCTGCGCTATTATCGAGTTATCCGGGATTCCGGAGTTAGCGCGGATGCGTCGCCCAAATCGTCGATTCGGTAACGAATCCGCGGTCGTCCACTTCCAGCATGCTGACTATCAAGCGACCAATATCGGTCGCGTTCAGCTTTGTTGGATTCTCGGGATTCACTGGTTCGGATTGCTGAGCGCCAAAGCTGGTCTGCACCTCGCTCGGGTTCACCTGCATGACTCGGATGTTGTGCTGCCGGAGCTCTGCTCTCCAGCATTCGGTCAGGGCGTGCATTGCAAACTTGCTGGCGCAGTAGGCTGAGCCATTCGCAAATCCCCGCTGCCCGGCGGTCGAGCTGATGTTGACGATGTTGCCATAACTCTGGCCAACGAAATGGTGCGCGGACTCTCGCGCAACGAGCATCGCGCCGAGGACGTTCGTCTGCCAGACTCTGAAGAATTCGTCCGCGGTGAGCTCGAGCAGCGGCGCGAACGCGCCGAACCCGGCGTTGTTGATGAGCACGTTGTAGTCTTCGTACTCCTTGACCACGGCCTGGATCAGCCGCTCCACCTCGGCTTCGTTACTGACATCAGCGACGATCGGAAACGCACCGAGCTCGTTTGCCGCCGACTGAAGCATTCCTTCGTGACGGGCGCAAATGGCAACGCGCGCGCCCTTCTCGCGTAATGCGCGCGCTGTCTCGAAACCAATTCCGCAGCTGCCTCCGGTGACGAGGACCGCGGCTTTTTTCAGGTCCACTGCTTCTGCCTCGAGGCGAGGGAGTCGCGCACGAGTCCTGCGAAATTCGTGATGTCCGCTTCTTCGGTGTCGAACGATGTGATCAGCCTCGCCTCCGATTTTGGTTCATCCCAGATGTGGAACGGCCAATTCTTCTGAAGTACTGGCACGATCTCCCGCGGGAGAATCGCGAAAATTTCGTTCGCCTGCACCGGTTGAGTCAGCGTCACTCCGCGGATTGCCGCCAGCTCTCCAGCCAGGAGCTGCGCCATCGCGTTGGCGTGCGATGCGCTCCGCCGCCAGAGGTCGTCGGTGAACAGCGCGGTGAATTGCGCCGCAATAAAGCGCATCTTCGATGCGAGCTGCATTCCCTGCATGCGGCGAAACTCGAAGTCGCGCGCGAGGTGTTGATTGAAGAAGACGACCGCCTCGCCAGCCATGAGACCGTTTTTGGTCCCCCCAAACGAGAGCGCGTCGACGCCCGTTTCGCTCGTGATCGCCCGCAACGGGAGGTCGAGGTGCACGGCGGCGTTGAAGATTCTGGCGCCGTCCATGTGGAGCAACAGCGAATTTGCATGCGCGAAATCCGCGATCTCCCGGATCTCCGCCGGCGTGTAGACGGTCCCGTATTCGGTCGCCTGGGTAATCGAGATCGCCCGCGGCTGTACATGGTGCTCGTTGCCGATGTCGTGGAGATGTTCCTTGATTCCGGCAATTGTGATTTTTCCGTGCGGAGATGGTGCCGCGAGCAGCTTGCACCCGATGTGTTTTTCCGCCGCGCCGCACTCGGAGGTGTAGACGTGCGCCGTCTCGGCGCAGACCACAGCCTGATGCGATTGCACCATACTCTGCAGACAGAGGACGTTGGCCGCGGTTCCACTGAACACCAGAAAAACCTCGGCGTCCTCGCCGAGCTCGGCGCGAATTCTGGCCACGGCGTCGAGGGTGTAGGGGTCTGAACCGTAAGATGGAACATGCCCGACGTTCGCGGCGGCGATCGCCTCGATTACTTCCGGATGGACGCCCGCCCAGTTGTCGCTCGCGAATGCGCGGCCGGAGTGAGGTTTGTGGCGCATCAGCCAAGGATAAGGCGGGAAGGGGGAAGCGGGAAGCGGGTAACGGCATGACCGAGGGCCCAGAAACAACGGCCTGGATAATCGCGGGCTAATCGAGGATCCAGGAACGCCGCGACGTCAGCAACTGCTACTGTTAAACCTCCGTGTGCCCCACCATACTTCAATAGCTGGGCCGATACCGCGCCGTCCGCTCCTCTCACACAATCTCTCCAAATGAAAACCGCAGCGCTGATTTCCGCCATCTCCCTGGTCGCGTTCGCCCCTTTCGACACACCGATCGTCCAGGTGCGCGACGTTCCCAATTCACCTCTTATCGCGATTCTGGCCTGGGATGCCGCAGACGCCGCCTACGGGCTGCGCACCCGGATCAACCGCGACGGGGAGAACATCGGTGAGGCGAGACGCGGTGAGCACCGACTTTATCTGGACCAGGCATTTGTCGACGCTCACGGCGGGTTTGCCCTTGCCGTCGCTCAGGATGGTAAGCTCCTGCGTCACGCGTCGAACGAGCAGGACCCGGACGCATGCCGGTTCGATAATGTCTGCTCGCCGAGACAGACCGTCGGACTCGGAGTCGCAGACGAATGGCTTCGTCAACATCGTGACAGCGTTGTCGTGACACTCCGCCCGCGAACCGGCCAGAACTGGTCGGTCCGGTTCGACGGCTCCCTGATCAATGCCTACCTCAACACGATCGATTCGGTGTCGGCATCACTCAAGAAGAAGTGATGCAACACCGCGGCATCGACGAATCAGAACGGGCGCCGAGCCATGTGGCTC
>JBOHTC010000225.1:0-3899 GCA_050733495.1 Gemmatimonadaceae bacterium
CGCTAGTATCGCTCCTGAGTTTTGATTTAAGGGAAGGGGGGTTATACGAAAAAAAGGGGGGTAGGGGGGTTGCCGAAAAAAAATGGGGGGCTGGGTTTCCCCGGTCTGCCATAACCCTCAGAAAAAACGGCGCTTGACATTTTTTTAAATTTACATAGTATTAAACATAGAAACCGCCCGGCCCCCCCGGACGGTTTTAAATTTTATAAGAATATGTTACGCTTAAAGCGCGGCTCGATGCGCCCGCGCTGATAAAAAATGCCTACAAATCAGACCACAACTTGCACAGGAACGCAAGATTTAGTCACGGGAAACACTACGCAAATTTGCGTGGCAGAAAATACCCCACAAATTTTTAACGGTTTTTCAAGCGGTGAGATAGTGATATCGCTGCTTTTATATTTAAATTTAATGGTGGCAATTTCAATCGGATATATGCTTCGTTTTCGCCGCGTAAAAATAAAAAATCAATGAACATAATTTCGATCGCCGCGCCTTTAATAGTGCCATTTATACAGCTTTATGTTCTTTTTCGCATCTGGCGCGAGCTTAAAATAATTTCTCTCGACGCCGAGAGAAAAGAGGAACTAAAACGCGATATTAAAAAATTTGGCGAAATGTTTGCTGCCGCTTCCGGCGTGCCCATGCCACCAAAAAATTATAAGAAAAAAAGCGACGATGATGGATAGGACTTTTGCAGATTTTTTGGCAGTTTTGATCGTTGGGTGGACCATTATATTTTTATTGCACCAGTCAATCGGGGGGCTGCTTGGGCTTTTTTATAGAGGCGTGAGAAAGAGCCACGCCATTGAGATCGTGAACGCTAAAAACAAAAAATCATGAGCATTTTAGATCAAGTTTTTATGCAGCTTTTTTCGGTGATACCATATGAGTTTTTTGAGGGCGTCATGGCGATCACGCTGCTTTTTGAATTTTTTTACACGTTTTTTGAGCGCTGGGATATGCTATAATGTTTTGGTGTGCAGCTCTTTAAAAAAGCGGGCCAACGACGATTTACGTTCGTGCATGTCAAAACGCTCCCATTCGACCGGGAGCGTTTTGATATACTGAATGAGTGAAAAAATTAAAAATTATTTTAGGATTTTTTGCCGCGCTTTTTTTTCCGCTCGCGAGCGCTTTGGCCGCGACCACAGTGGATATAACCCCGAGCGTTGGCACGGACTCGACGATCACAATCTCTGGTGACATTACCGATGGCAGTATAAATTCAATTTACGTATTAAATTCCGATCCCGGCTCGACCCAGGCACAAGGAATTTCAAACGGAACCTATGATCTTTGTTCACAATTTTTGGCAGATAATTTCGGTGCTGATTGTAGCACTGATTTTGCACCCGGCGACACTTTACATTTCACATTTTGCAACGCCGATTTTCCAGCTCAAGATGCGGCGTGTTCAAACGGATTAGACCCGGACCTTGTGACCGCAAATTTTACTTTTTCATCCCCAGGTGGGCCGAGCTCCGCGATATCTATTCCGGTAGACTTTGAGCCCACACTCACGGCGAACGTCGGAGATCAGCTCGGTGACGCGGGCACGCTCTTGGTGGATGGTATTGCCATGGGCATCCCGTTAGTGTTTTACGTCATTCACCAGCTCATCTATGTGTCGCCCAAGCGCCGCAGTAAAAAAATCCGGGATTAAAATGACCGCGTGTACCATTGATTTGCTATACTGAAATAAATAAAAAGGTCGGCAAAAAAAATTAAAAAAATGAAAAACAAAATTTTCGCGTGGAGCTCTGGCATCGGCGCAACGATCGCAGGATTGCTCGTCACGGCCAACGTTCACGCCGCAGCGTTTTTCACGACCCCGACCAGTACCGCGAGCTCGCTCACGGCGAACGTCGGAGATCAGCTCGGTGACGCGGGCACGTTGCTCGTCATTGGCGTAGCAGCGGGCATCCCGTTGGCGTTTTACGTCATTCACCAGCTCATCGGCCTCTTGCCAAAGAGCCGCGGTCGTCGGTCCTAAAAGTTCCCTCCGATCGGTGGGTGAGATCAGTGCCGTGTTAAATGGACGGCCAGCGCCTTAACCGCAGCTCGCCCCCCGATCAGAGATCATGCTTTCCCACATGAAAAAATTTCTTTTTATAATCTCCCTCGGTGCTATATTTCCGCTTGCGGCTTACGCCGATGCCAGCTCCACGATCAACATCTCCGACGGAATGATCGCAGCGATCTGGGCACAAGCTCAAGATATTTTCAGCGGCACCCAAAGCTATACGACAATGATTATTGGCGTCATTTTGGCACTCCTTGTCATTGGTGAGCTCATCCACATGTTGCGAAAACCAAATAGTTAATGAATGAAACGTTTTTATTTTTTCACCGCTGCCTTTCTCGCATCGTGCGGGCTCTTGATCGTGGCATCGAAAATATCTTATGCCGCGACCAGCACGTATGAATGGGCGGCGGTCCCGGTGAGTGCAACGTCCTCATCGAGAAACGCTAACCCGGCCGGCGCCGTTTTAAGCGGCGTGGGAGCAGATCACGCATGGATTCTTCAGCCAACCCCAATAGCGACCGCTACCGTTCAATTTTACGACCAAGGTGGTGCACAAGGAACTTTTTTAGCGACGGGTTCAAGCACGCCCTACAACGCGTCTTACACCTACGTGGAATATGAGCGCTCTGCCGGGGGCAGTCCTTGCATTTCGCCCGGGTGCCCGTCGAATTTAAACTGGGACCAGTCGGTGGGCGGTGGCTACTTAATAAATGGATTAAATTTTGCAACCGACGCGAGCGGTTACCCGATTCTATCTCTTTTTGTGGGTCACTCGATCACCACAACGACCATACCGACCATTTCATTTATCACCCCGGCCCCAAATTCAACGATCGGCACATTTTTTTACTGGGAGCTCGGCACGACCAATGTGCAAACGAGCACCGTTTCGATCGTTATAATTGCCTCACAATGGAATGGAACATCAACCCTGGACTTTTCCGACCCTCACGACGACGGCGCAATTTATGAAGATGCGAGCACGACCCAGCAAATTCCCGCCCACCTCACACCCTCAGCAGCCCAAACTTCGACGTATTACGCGATGGCAGGGCTCTTTCACTCCGGATCGAGCACTCCATACGCCCAAACCGGAATCATCTCATTTACGCTCGATTTAGAGGCAACGAGCACACAAAACCCTAACGGCACAATTCAGCTCGGTGGAACACAGCCGATTCCGACAACCGCAAACTGTGAGTACACCTCATCCACCTTTTTCGGTGACCCGGTTGGCAACATCCGCGAGGGAATTTGCGCCGCGCTAACATTTCTTTTTATCCCAAACACAGCAGAGCAAAACGATCTATCGCAAAAATTTCAAAACATTCAAACGCCTATATCACGAAAGCCACCTTTTGGTTATTTTCAAAGCGCCTCAGATGCGCTCTCTGGGATCTCGAGCTCTACGGCGACCACGACCCTTTTAAATGCAACGAGCTCCGCAGAGCTCGCGACCGTGACGGCCCCGCTCGATGCGGGGGTTGCTGCCGTTATTGGATTTATGACAATCACCTGGCTTTTCCATCGAGCTCGCCATTTTGAACCCACATGATCGTATATTTTTTAATTTTAATAGTCGTGTACCTCGTGGCCATTTTCGTATCGCCCCTGCTTTTGTTCCCGGATGTTTCGCTTGACCCTGCAACGATCGCCACGATCACAACGTTTGGGCACTATTTCGGCATGATTTGGAACGCTATACCGCTTACACTCACGGCCCTTTTTGGTGCTGTGGTGGTCATTATAGGCGTGGAAACAAAGATCTTTAGCTATAAATCGATCAGATGGATTTATTCGAAAATCCCAGGTGTCAATTAACGCTGGCACTGGACCCGGGGTCGAGAGGGAACTCCCCCGGGTCCAGTGC
>JBOHTC010000226.1:0-1336 GCA_050733495.1 Gemmatimonadaceae bacterium
TCTTCTGAGTGCTAACACGCAACCGCCAATTCAGAACCGATGTGAGGAGGCAGCGAAGCAATGGCAACGGCAACCAAGGGGAAGCTCAAGGTGCATCCTCTGGCCGACCGGGTGGCGATCCGGCCGCTCGAGGAGACCGAGATGATGCGGGGTGGGCTGTACATCCCGGACACGGCGAAGGAAAAGCCGCAGCAGGGCGAGATCATCGCCGTTGGCCCCGGCCGCTACGAGAAGAACGTGCGCGTTCCGATGGAGCTCAAGGTCGGTGACAAGGTTCTTTACGGAAAGTATAGCGGCACCGAAGTAACTATCGACGCCGAGACATATCTGATCCTCCGCGAGTCGGATGTGCTCGCGGTCGTCGCCTAACCAGAAACCTAAGAGCGATCATATGGCAGCCAAGGAACTACACTTTAATACCGATGCGCGCGCGGCCCTCAAGCGCGGCGTCGACCAGCTCGCAGAAGCGGTCAAAGTCACACTCGGCCCAAAGGGCCGGAATGTCGTCATCGACAAGAAGTTCGGTGCTCCGACCGTCACCAAGGACGGCGTAACCGTCGCCAAGGAGATCGAGCTTTCGGATCCTCTCGAGAACATGGGCGCGCAGATGGTGAAGGAAGTCGCGACCAAAACGTCCGACCTCGCCGGAGATGGTACCACCACCGCGACCGTTCTCGCCCAGGCGATTTTCCGCGAAGGCTTGAAGAACGTCACCGCTGGCGTCAACCCTATGGCCCTGAAGCGCGGCATCGATTCCGCCGTCGCGGCGGTCGTCGAAGAGCTCAAGAAGATGAGCGTCCCGACCAAGGGCAAGAAAGAGATCGCACAGGTCGGCTCGATCTCCGCGAACAACGACAAGGAAATCGGCGATCTGATCGCCGAGGCAATGGAGAAGGTTGGTAAGGACGGCGTGATCACCGTTGAAGAGGCGAAGGGCCTCGAGACCACGCTGGAGACCGTGGAAGGAATGCAGTTTGATCGCGGCTATCTCTCGCCGTACTTCGTCACCGATCCGGAGAAGATGGAAGCGGCGCTCGAAGACGCGCTAATTCTCATCCACGACAAGAAGATTTCTTCGATGAAGGATCTTCTGCCGATTCTCGAGAAAGTTGCGCAGTTGGGCAAGCCGTTGCTCATCATCGCCGAGGACATCGAGGGCGAGGCGCTGGCGACTCTGGTCGTCAACAAACTGCGCGGCACACTCCGCATCTGCGCCGTTAAGGCTCCAGGCTTCGGCGACCGCCGGAAGGCCATGCTGGAAGACGTCGCAGTCCTGACCAACGGCAAGGTGATTTCCGAGGACGCGGGCTTCAAGCTCGAGAATGCGGTCGTGACG
>JBOHTC010000227.1:0-13089 GCA_050733495.1 Gemmatimonadaceae bacterium
ACCGAGAGGGCGGCGCCGGTGATGAAGTTGGCTTCGTCCGAGGCGAGGAAGAGGGCGGCGTTGGCGACGTCCCAGGCGGTGCCCATCTTGCCGCGCAAAGGCACGCGCTTGTCGCGCTCGGCGGCAATCTCGGCGCGCGGCCGGCCGGTCGCGCGCGCGCGCGTGTCCACCGCCATCGGCGTGTCCATCAGCCCGGGCAGGATGGTGTTGGCGCGAATGCCGTAGCGCGCGTTCTGGATCGCGACCTGCTGGGTAAACGCGATCAGCGCCGCCTTGGTCGCCTTGTAGGCGACGAACGGGTATTTCTCCAGCGCGGCGAGGGAAGAAATGGTGAGGATCACGCCCGAGCGCTGCTCGCGCATGACGGGGATCGCGTGCTTGCAGGCCATGACTGCGCCTCGCAGGTTGATCGCGCAGACGCGGTCGAAGGCTTCCTCGGTGATCTCGAGCAGCGGCTTGTCGCCGCCCGCAATCGACAGGCCTACGTTGTAGTGCAGGATGTCCAGGCGCCCCCAGCGGCGCTTTGCCTCTGCCACCGCCGCGGCGAGCGTCGCTTCCCTGGTGACGTCGGCCTCAATCGCCGCGCAGTCGCCGCCGGCCAGCCTGGCGGTTTCCTCGGCGCTGGCAAGATCGCGGTCCACCGCGAGCACCTTCGCGCCTTCCTGGGCGAATCGCAGCACCGTGGCGCGGCCGTTGCCCATGCCTTCGCCCGGGCTCTGGCCCGCGCCGATGACGAGCGCGATCTTGTTCGCGAGCCGCATGGCCCGATTGAATCACGGTTTCGCGAAGTTGCGGAAGAACGCCCAGATCGTCCCGGCGCCGTCGA
The DNA here is from genome assembly GCA_050733495.1 of Gemmatimonadaceae bacterium. Classification (GTDB taxonomy): domain Bacteria; phylum Gemmatimonadota; class Gemmatimonadetes; order Gemmatimonadales; family Gemmatimonadaceae; genus UBA4720. The sequence continues at coordinate 827 of JBOHTC010000227.1, forward strand.
GGTCGCGGTTCTGCGGGCCGAGCACGAACTTGGCGAATACGCGCACGCGCGCGTCGGATTTCGTGCCCGGCATGCGGTGGCCGCCGCCGTCGACGCGGTAGAGCACGACGTCGCGGCCCGGCGGGCACCTCGACTCGATCCGGGTGACGCGGGACTCGTCCTCGGCATTCACGTCGGGGAGCGCTGTGACGCTTGCATCCGCTTCGTCGCAGCCGTCCACCTTGCGCCAGAAGCGGACCGTCTCGGGCGTCGATAGGAAACCGTCGACGGCAAAGCGGCTCGTGCCCTTGCCGCCGTTGTAGGGAATGAGCGGGTCGGCGGTGCCGTTCATGAGCAGGATCGGGATCGGCTGTGACGGGCGGCACGCGGGCCGCATGGACTGCGTGAGGTTCATGACCACGATGCCCGCCGCGGCGAAGGTCTCCGGGTGCTCGCAGGCGAGCGTCATCGCCATCGCACCGCCGTTGGAGACGCCGGTGACATAGAGGTGCTTCGGATCGGCGGTGCCGTTCTCGACATAGCGGCGCGTGAGCGCCATGAGGAAGGCAGTGTCGTCCGTGCCCTTCGGCGGCGTGACGCCGGCGCGCTCGTCGCTGCTTCGCAGGTCGGCCCAGGCGCGGTTCAGGCCGTCGGGGAAGACGACGGCGAAGCCTTCCTTCGTCGCGACGTCGGCCCAGCCTGTCCTCTCGCGCATGTCGATGCCCTGCTGCGTGTTGCCGTGGAGGACGAGGACGAGCGGGACGCGGGACGCCTTGTCGGGGAGCTGCGCGGTGTAGGTACGGGGGATGCCGCCGACGTCGATCGTGTCGGCGGGCGCGGCGACCGGCGCGAGCAGCGCCAGCGCGAGGAGCACAGGGCTCAGGCGGCGGTGCACTCGACCGGTGGCTGGAAGGCCTGCGCGACGGTGAAGGCCTCCGGGGTCGGGCCCTTCTTCCTGAGGACCTCGAGCTTCGCGATCGCCTCGTCGATCGAGGGGCGATGTCACTTCGGCACCCACCAGAGCACGAGGTAGGCCTCCTTCATGGCTTCGAACCATTCTTTCCTGCGCCGCATGACTTCGACATGCGCCGACGCGTACACATACTTGCGCAGCGACTCGACGTCGGCCCAAACAGACATGTTGAGCAGCAGGTTTTCGTCCTCGAACGGGCGGATCGCGGTGGCATTGCCTTCCTCGGTCTGCAGGCGCCAGATGAATCCGGGCGCGTGGTCGGCGAGCGCGTTGATGCGGTCGAGGTTGGCGGCGAACTCGGCCATCACGGGCGAGTCCATCGGGCCGCGGATGATGCCGATGTTGAGCTGGGCGAGCTGGTGGGCGGGCATGGGGCTACCTCCGCGTCGCGAGCGACGCCTTGAATACGACTTCCACGGTCCTGCTACTGCGCTGGCACTCGAAGTCCGACGATACGGGCGAGTAGGCGGAGTCGAGGAAGCTGCGGATGCGGATGAGGGTGTCGTACTTGCGCTCTTTCGCGTCGCCGACCATGTTCTTCAGCGCATCGAGCGCGGCGCGCCGGCAGGCATCGTCCATGGCCTGGTCGCCGAGCTCTGCCTTGCCGGACCAGGTGTCCGGCCCGAATCGGTCGCGGTACTTGGGCGACTCGCTGCCCGCGAAGAGCGCAATGCCGGGCCCGGCGATCGCCGCGGCCTCGGGCGAGGCGAGCACCGGCTTGAGCGGCAGGAAGATCGCGTTCTTGGCCGGCGGGCGCGGCGGCAGGTGGTCGAGCCGCTCCTCGTCCACCGCCATGCGGCGGGCGGCCTCGGTGGTCATCGCGAACTGGCCTCGTAGCGTCACCTCGGTGGTCTTGTAGCCGGGCGTGCAGTAGAAGCCTGTCGGGTCCTGCACCGGCTTGCCGTCCTTCACCACGCGCAGGTCGAGGACCGCGTCGTAGCCGCGCGCGCGAGCGTCGCTGACCATCGAGCGCAGCGTCTTCACGAACGCTTCCACGCAGTGGCGCGCGGAGCCGCCGAACGGGCTCAGGCTGACGCCGGAGCGGGTGTAGGTCTCGATGCGCGAGTATTCGGCGAATTCGGTCGCGGGCTTCGTGCCCCAGTAGACAGCCATCGGCGGCTGCTCGATCTCCCTGACGTCGCTCGAGGCCCGGAGCTCGTCGAGCTTGAACCAGATCGGATCGGCGGCGTGCGCCTGGAGGGCGAGGGCGGCAAGGAGAAATGCAAGCAGGATGGGGGTGCGCATCGTCGCTGTCCTCCTTTCGCTAGCGGCCCGCGCAGTGGGCGCCAGCCATGATGAAGGGTACCAGCAGCTCGGGGACCAGATACCCCAGCCAGAGCGCCGTGGGCTTGGGGAGCCCGACCTTGCTCATCGAGACCAGCCGGCCGATGCCGGCGAGCAGCACGCCGAACGCGAGCAGGTAGATCAGCGTGCCCTGTGCGCGAACCGTGATCCCGGCCCAGAGGCAGATGATCCCCACGCCGAGGTAGATGCCGGCCAGGAAACGGTGGACGTTGTCCAGGCGCGGCTCGGTCCTGGGTTGGCCGAGATACATCTGCAGCGAGCCGCCGAAGATGCCGATGGCCGCAAACAGGAAGAGGCAAACTCGGACGACGATCTGGCTGGCGGTGAGGGCGGCTTCGGGCATCGGGGGTCACTCCTTTCGGGCGTGAAGCAGGCTTAAGACCATGAACAGCAGGACCGCGACATTGAGCAGCAGCGAGCCGACGCTCAGCCAGCTTACCCGCTTGAAGAGCGCGACGAGCTCGAACGGCATGTAGACGCCGGCGCTGAGCGCGGCAAACCATTCAGCCCATCGCCGCTCGAACCACAGGCCGTAGGATTCGATGAACCGCACGCAGGTGTAGGCGACGGCGCCCGCGGCCAGCAGCATCAGGCGGCCGTCGGTCAGCCGGTTCGCCAGGTCGAGGAAGACGTGGGGATAGCGGGAAGCCGGGTTCAGGTGGGTATGGTGGACCAGTCGCTCGGCGAAGTGCCCGACGTCGTGGTGGACCAGTGCAAGCAGGCCGAAGCCGACGAGCAGGACCAGCGCGCCCTTCGCCGCTTCGAACACCGCGACCGTGCGCAGTGCGCCAGACCACATGGGACTTGTCCTGCGGTCGGTCAGGGCCGCTCCACTGTCGAGATGAATTGCTCGACCTCGGCCGCGAACGTGCCTACGGGGTATTTCAACGCGACGCGCGAGCCGCCCAGGCCCGGGCCGTCAGCGAGATAGTCCCGTTGGCAGCGGTCGGGAGACGCTCCTTGATCCCGTCCCTGAGGCGCGTCCTCGCCGTCTCGTCGAGCGACATGGCGTAGGCGGGGGCCGGGCCCTGGCCGCCGAGGAAGGGTTGCCAGTAGTCGTCGAAATCTGAAAACTGCGTAGGTATGTCGATCGCCTTTACCTCAATCTCCGCCAGTCCGGCGTTGGCGAAGAGCGTTTTCAACGCCTCCGGGCGGCAGATCGGGAAACGGACGCCTTCGTCCAGCTTTGCGGCGCCGGGGTCGAGCGCGACCGCGGCGTCCCAGAAGTGGCGCATCAGTTCCATCTTTCCCGCGTAGTCCCAGACGTACGCGGCGATCGTGCCCCCCTTGCCCGTCACCCGCGCCATCTCGAGGAGCGCCGCGCGCGGATCCGCGACGAAGTTCAGCACCAGTCCCGACACGGCGACATCGACCGACGCGTCGCCCATGGGAATCGCCGTGGCCGAGCCCGGGTGCAGCGTCACGCGGCCGGCGAGACTCTCCCGGGCGGACTTTAGAAAGCCTTCCGACGGCTCGACGCCGGTGACTGTAGCGGGGGCACAGCGGTCCACGATTGCGGCCGAGAGCGCGCCCGTGCCGCATCCGACGTCGAGCCAGCGCCGGCCGGCCGGGATAGCTAGCCACGCGAGGAACTCGGGCGCGACCTGGCGGCTCCATCGGCCGACGTACCGCTCGTACGGGCTTCCTCGTTCCCACGTGTCGGAGACGCGCGGCCTCAGCTCGTCGCGACGCGCCACGATCGCGCCATCAACGCAGCCGGCCTTCGGATCAAACGTGATTTCATAGATCTTGTCGCGATCGCGGACCTGCGAAGCCGTTTGCGACGCATGGACCTTGAAATCCGGCGACGTGTCGAGGCGGCCCATGGCGGTGTGCGAGATTTCGTATTCCCCGCACTTCGCGTTGGTGCACCAGAACTGCCGGCGAGTGCCGTGGTCGGTCTCCCTGGCTCGAGCCGGCGCGCCGCAAAGGAAGCAGTGGGTTTCGAAAGTATGGGTGTCCATTTTACTCATCCTCGCTCGCAAGCCACGACACCTGCGCTTTGGCTCGGGCGACTGCTTCCGCTTGCGAGCCGAAGACCAGGGTTGAATACCGGTGGAGACTGCGCCACTCCCCATCCTCGGGATCGCGTCGGCACTCCTCGAATCCATACGAGCCGTCCTCGCGCAAGAAGATGTCCACGCAATAGTCTCCGTACGAGTTCTCCAGCGACGCGAGCACCTTGTGCCCCATGGAGGGTAGCCCCGAATTCAGGGCACGAACGAGAGGAACAGGAATGCCGCAAAGAGCACCAGGTGCACCGCGCCCTGCATCATGTTGGTACGACCGGTGCCGAGGGTAACCGCGCTCACCACGAACGTCACCGCGAGCATCGCCATGTCCTTGAGGTCGAGCCCCAGGACCAGGGGCAAGTGGAGGGCGATCGACGCGATCACCACCACCGGAACGGTGAGACCGATGCAGGCAAGCGCGGAGCCGACGGCAAGATTCATGCTGCTCTGAAGCCGGTTTGCCCGGGCAGCGCGCGCCGCGGCCCACCCCTCCGGCACCAGGATCAGCGCAGCGACGACAATTCCGACGACGACCCTGGGGGCGCCGGCGGCTTCGACCACCGCCTCGATCGTGGGCGAGAGCATCTTGGCGAGGCCCACGACCGCCCCGAGCGAGAGGAGGAGCAGCCCCGCGCTGGCCCACGCCGCTCGCGCCGTCGGCGGCCTGGCGTGCGCGTCCGGATTGCCCTCGGCGGCCGCGGGGATGAAATAGTCGCGATGGCGCACGGTCTGGACGAAGATGAAGATTGCCCAGAGCGCGGCGGACGTCACGGCGACGAACCCGAGTTGCGAGGCGCTGTAAGTGCCGCCGGACGTGGTGGTCGTAAACGACGGCAAGACGAGCGTGAGGCTCGACATCACGATCAGTGCCGCAAACCCTGCTCCAGCGCCCTCGACGCGGAAGCTCTGCTCCCGGTGCGCAAGACCACCGAGCAGAAGGCATAGGCCGACGACGCCGTTGCAGATGATCATCACGGCCGCGTAGATCGCGTCGCGCGGCAGCGCCGCCATGTCGTCGCCGCCTGCGATCATCATCGAGAGGATGAGCGCGGTCTCGATCGCAGTCACGGCCAGGGCAAGCGCCAGCGTGCCAAACGGCTCGCCCACGCGGTGCGCGATGACTTCGGCGTGGTGGACCGCGGCAACGATCGCGCCGATTAGCGCGGCGCCGCAAACCGCGGCGAGGAGGGTTCCCACGCCGGCCGCCAGCGCGGCAGCGAGCAGGCCGAGCGACAACACGGGGAAGAGCCAGGTCCAGAGCGGCATGGTTCGGTTACCGGTGGTCAGGCCCAGATTGCGACGAGCGCAAGCACATACAACACTGTTGCGAGGATGACGCCGCGAAGCGGGATGCGAAAGAAGTATTTCCTGGTTACGAACATATAGCCGAACAGCATCACCAGGCCCAGCAAGAGCAGAAAGACGGACTCAAACAGGAAGCCGCTGTGCGCGAGCGCCAGGTAGCCGTAGACGGCGCCGAACAGGATCAGTCCAAGGCTATGAGTGGCGTTGAAGCCGACCCACGCCTTCCACATCGTCGTTCGGCGCGTGATGACGGGCGAGACCTCCTGCATCCGGGTTTGGAGTTCACGGTCGCGGGGCAACAGCTTTGTACCGTTGAAGGTGTACAGAAGGTGCAAGGCGCCCAGCAGCAGAACGATTGCTGCGCTGGCGGCGAGGAGCGACGATGCGAGCGCATGCATGGCGGTGGAGCTTCTTGGGGCTAACGTCGCGCTCTGCCGCGGGCTAGTCGATCAGCTTGTCGTACTCGGCGTGCGGCCCGATCCAGAACCAGACAATGCCGTCCGTTGCTTCTACGCCCACCGCGCGATAGTGGATGCCAACACGCGCCGAGTAGAAACGCCCAACTCTCTTGAAGTGAAGCGAGGGGTGCCGGGGATCGCGCTTGAGTTGCTGGAAACAGCGGTCGGCAAGACGTTGGACTGCAACGGGCAGGGAGCGATAGCTTTGCCAGAACTCCGGCGAGGCCTGGTGATTCAAAGCTTCGTAGTTTGGCCTGAGACATGGGCTTTCAACGCCTGATCGGCGAGAGCGTCAAGCTTGCCGGCGTGAACATCCGCCTCGAACTGACGATCCCACGCTTTGGCGTCGAACGCAGCAAACCATTCCCGCAGTTCCGTGATTTCCTCGGGAGACAGGTCCTGGATTTCGCGCTCAAGCTTCTCAACCTTGCCCATGCCGTGAGTATATCCCACGGAGGTTTTCTGACGGCTAACGTCCGCGTCCGCGTGGGCCGCGCTAATAGACATGGAACACCCACAAGGAGAAAGAAGCCGATCAATAGGGCATCCGCCATAGTCATGTCATCTAACGTTGCGGTTGAGCGTCCGCCGAGCGGCAGACCCGCGAGTTAGCCTTCACGTCCGCTTGAAAATCAAGCTGAAGTTGTTTGCCGGCATTTCGACGATCTCGGCCAGCACGAATCCGGACGAAGCAGCAGCCTCGGAGACCGCCTCAAGGTCGCGAAGACCCCAGTCGGGATCCTGCGCATGAAGATCGGCATCGAACTGCTCATTACCCTTAGAAGTGTGCCGACCGAAGCGCCGGTATGGTCCGTACATGAACAGGACGTGCTCAGTCGGGAGCAAGGCCTTCGAGCTTTCGAGCAATGCTAGCGTGGCGGACCAGGGCGCCACGTGAATCATGTTGATGCACACGATCGCATCGGCGGTCTGCAAAGGCCAGGGGAGTCTGGTCACGTCAAGCGCTATGGGCGGATTGATGTTCGCCAGCCGTTCCTCCCTGACGCGCAGTGCAATGGACTCGCGAAGCTCCGGATCTGGATCGGACGGTTGCCAAGTGAGGCCTGGGAGCGCTTTGGCGAAGTGGACGACGTGCTGTCCCGTCCCGCTGGCGATCTCTAGCACAACGCCCCGCTTGGGCAGAACGCGCGAAAGAATCTCGAGTATCGGACCTTTGTTGCGCTCTGACGGGGAGAGGAACCATTTCCCGTCAGCTTGCTTTTCGCCGCGCTGCTTGAGCATCGATGCTCCGTGAGGGCTAACGACCGGCGTTCACTGTCCGCTGCAACGGCATGTCAGGCGGTGCTCCCGGTTCTTTCCGTGTATGCGTGCCTTGTAAAGCCCCAGCGCGGCACTGCACGACGATAGGCCTGGTAAGACGCTGTGAACATGGCCTCGAGAACTGGCTCCTCGTAGAGCACGACGAAGAGGTGAAAGGCAACGAACACGAACAGCGTGTACTCGAGGAGGGAGGCGCTGCTGAAGAGCCACGCTTCACCCAGTAGGGTTGCGAGAACACCGTTGTACATGGGGTTACGGGTGTAGCGATAGAAGCCGCGTACCACGAGGAATCGAGGTGGATCGATGGGCGCGAGAGTGCCCTTGCCGGCCGCGAAGAAGTCCCAGACGCAGCGCAGGAGTATGAGAGCGCCCTGGACGGCGAGAAGGGATGCGCACACGGACGAAGAGCTGAGACGTGGAAGATGATCGTGGTTGGACGCGTGCAGGATGGAATAGGGAACGTAACCCGCGACCGTGCCCGGAAGCAGGAACACGAAGAACAGTGCCCTCAAAGCGAGAAAGACTTTCATGGACAGCCTGCACCGCCTAACGAATGAAAGGGACTTCCCCTGCACGGCGACGGCATCGAGGTGCCAAGATTGAAGTGTCTGAGTTCAATCTAAATAGCCGGAGGGGAAGTCATGGAACAGATTACTACCGTGGGGATTGACCTGGCAAAGAACGTGTTCTCGCTGCACGGGGTGGATGGGGCGGGTAGGACAGTGCTGCGCCGAACGGTGCGGCGCGATCGGCTGGTGCAGACGGTGGCGGGGCTATCTCCCTGCGTGATTGGAATGGAGGCATGCTCCGGAGCGCATGAATGGGGGCGTCGGTTCGAGCAGCACGGACACCGAGTGCGGCTGATGGCGCCGAAGTTCGTGATCCCGTACCGCAAGAGCGGCAAGAACGACGGCAACGACGCGGAGGCTATTTGCGAGGCGGTGACGCGGCCCAACATGAGGTTCGTGCCGGTGAAGTCGGTGGAGCAGCAGGCGCTGCTGGCACTGCACCGGGTGAGGCAGGGGTTTGTGGTGGAGCGGACCGCAATCATCAATCGGCTGCGGGGGCTGATGGCCGAGTTCGGGGTGGTGCTACCACTGCGCTCGGTGACGGTGCGCCGGCAGGCGGCACAGGCGGCCGAGGCGCTGCCCGAGCTCGCCCGCGCAGCGATCGGGGATCTGCTTGAGCAGCTGCGCCTGCTCGATGGGCGCATCGAGGGCTACGACGATCGGATCCACGAGCAGGCCAAACTCTCGGAGCCCGCGCAGCGGCTGATGAAAGTTCGCGGGATCGGGGCGACCACTGCGCTTGCCATTGTCGCGACCGTGGGCAACGCCCGGGAGTTCAGGAACGGCCGGCAGTTCGCCGCCTGGATCGGGCTGGTGCCGGGGCAGTACTCCACCGGCGGCAAGACGCGCCTGGGGCACATCAGTAAGCGTGGCGACGCCTATCTTCGCAACCTCCTCGTGCAAGGGGCGCGCTCGGTGCTGCAGACGGCGAGCCAGCACACCGATCGGCTCTCGCGCTGGGCGCTCGAGCTCCAGGCGCGTCGTGGCTACTACCGCACGCTGGTGGCGATCGCCAACAAGAACGCGCGCATCGCCTGGGCGCTGCTCGCGCACGACCAGACACTCAAGCAAGGCTGAACTCACCGCACGACTGCAACCGAAGATGACGAAACGGACCAACCGACGCCCGGAGAACCTGATCAAACTCGACGGCCGCAGCAAAGGCCGACTAACGAGAGAGGACCGGGCGTGCGGCTTTCATCTGGGCCAGAGCACTCGAATGCTCGCAAACAGGCCGGTTATAGTGACGCAGTCCTTCTTTCGTTCATCTCCACCGCAGCCGTTGCAGCTACGGGGAAGTCCTTATAGTTTGAGTTGAGCGGCCCAGCAGGGCGGCGGATTGTTTGCGTATGCAAACAACATGACGCCACGTTGGGTCCGCTCAAACGAATGGTTAGGCGGCACCGCCATGCCTCCGCGCAAGACTCTGAACATGCTCGATATCCGTCTTGCCGCTGATGGCAAGGCGCGCGGTTTCGAGCCGCCCCACGCAGAACTGAACTCGATTGATTGACATTGTTTCGACAGTCTGCCCGCGAAGGTAGTCGATGAGCGCGGAGAGGCTGCTGAACACTCCCTCCGGAATCTCAGTTTTGAACTCTGCTTCGCCAGTGAAGACGACAACCGATCTGACGGCGCCAGCGGGCAAGAAATCAAGAAGGTCTTGCACGGCACTTACGTGCCGAAAATTCTGCAAAACCGGGTTCTGGAACTTGAACTTCGCCTTGAACAGCACTTGAGTCCAGTCGGCCTGCTTCGCATTGGCGAAAATCCAGCCCTTGTATTTCTTGGTTTCGATGACGAACACGCCAAACCGCGAAACGAGGATGTGGTCAACCTGAGTGGTCCCGTCCTTCATCTGAAGCGTAACGTGGTTCATCAGGTGATAGTCGGGAGGACCGAAGTTCTTCAGCACGGCGCGGGACAGCAGCGCCTCGGCAGGATTTTGGAATGTGATTGCACGGTACGGACGGTAGCGGCCAATGACGAACCCAGCGGCAAGTGCGACTAGGAAGTAGAGAAGCGTGTCGCCATCCACGGTGCCGCCTAACGTTGTGGTGAACGGTGGGCCGCTTTTGCCCGTCCGCTCCACTTGGAGTTAGACCTTGCCATACGTCAGAACTTGCTTAGGTACTGCAGAAACTCCGGACCGGTCATCAAGACCTTACCTCGTGGTTTCCATATCTCTTCAAACGCGGTGCGAAGAAAACCCTTTTCGTTCGATACGAGGACTTCTGCTTGGAGCAAATGAGCCATGACGTTAAGGTCTGCCTGCGCATTCAAATCAATTGGAGCGCTTGGCTTCGTCATTGAATAGTAGGCCATGTACAACATGTCAAAGACGAATTCGGTGAAGTATGGGTAGAAGGGTTTGTTCCGAGCCCAACGATCGGCGATCGCCGGTTTGTCATTGGCTTGGACTAGCGATCCCACGAATGCGCGACCCGCGTGATCAATCTCGGTTCGGATATATCGTGCGAAGTCGGGGACACCGTGCTTGTTTGGTTGGTACCCGACGGCCTTCTTCCAGTCAGCGACCTCAGCACGAATATCCTTTGATACTTCGCGCTGGGCGGCGCGTTTGCCATCCTCGATGTCGCGTTCTGCCTTTGATGCGTGCCATACGCGCCAGGTACCGTCTAGGGGAATCTTGGGCATCCAAGTCTTGAAGCGTTCGTAGTCGCGGCGTGCCATCAGCCGCCGCGCATGCGGTCCTCTGCCACGGACAAGCTCTTCGTGGAAGATGCCATTGAAGTCGTTGCATATTGAGTCGCAAGTAGCAACGATAAATGGCAGCCATCTATTTGCTAAAAAGTCGCGCTTTCCAGCGGCTCCGTATGCACGCAACGTTTCCTCGACAAAAACGTGTCCATAGACCGGCACGACCCGGCGCTTCCTGAATAGGGTAAGCAGCAGACTCTTCTCAAGAGCTTCAAAGTTCTCGACATCAAAGATGTTTGAGTCGAATACGACGCGTACGGTCAAAGGCGAGGTCTAACGTCCGCAGCCACCGGCGCGCGCCCACCGACCTTTGCAAAGCACGGCACTCGCGCGCGCGGGGTCTTCCCCCGTTTTAGTTGACACCCGGTTCATGGGCTCAGCTGTTCAAACGTCGCTGGCGAAACGTAGTTCAACGATGAGTGCAGTCTAGCGCCGTTGTAAAACGGCAGGTACTTCTTGAGCACGGCTTTGATCTCTGGATCCCGTTGGTATCTGACGCCGTGATAGACCTCGGACTTCATCGAGTTGAAGAAGGATTCGATGAAGGCGTTGTCGGTCACCTTGCCCGGGCGATTCATGCTTTGCTTGATGCCTAACTGGGCAAGGCGAGCTTTGAAGGCGTGCGCCGCGTACTCCACGCCCCGGTCGGTGTGGAAGATGAGCCCGGGCCGGGGGCGGCGAGCGTGGACTGCGCGGTTGAGGGCCTTTAGCGTGAGGGCTACGTCCTTGTGCGGCCCGTAGGCCCAGCCCAGGATCTTGCGGCTGTACTTGTCCATCACCACCGCCAGGTAGCGGTAGACGGGGCCGACCTTCAGGTAAGTGATGTCGCCCACCCAGACCTGGTCGGGCGCCGTGAGCTCGAGCCCCAGTTGCTCGTTCCTGCCGCTATCGAAGAAGCTCTGTAGTTTGCGGTTGGTGTAGCGGATCGTGGCCACCCGCGCCTTGATGCAGTGCGCGCGCATCACCCGGGCGCCCCGGTTCTCGCTTGCCCGCTCGCCCTCGGTCTTCAGCGCCCGATGCACCCGCGGGCTGCCGTAGGTGCCGCGGCTTTGCTCATGCACCCGGCGGATCCGACCCAGCGGCGCTTCGTTTCGGCGCTCGCGCTCGCTCCGCTCGCGCGAGCGCCATTGGTAGTACCCCGCGCGCGTCACCGCGTAGAGCCGGCACATCAACGTCAGCCGATGCCTCGCCCGGTTTGCCTCTATGAACTGGAAGACTTCTTCCTTTGTTCCGAAGCAAACCGGATGGCTTTTTTTAGCAGCTCGTGCTCCTCCTTGAGCACCTTGTAGTCGCGCTCGAGCTCCTTCAGTCTTTTCAGCTCGGCCTTGGTCTTCACATCGAGCTTCGCGCTCCTGGCCACGATCACCCCGTCGCGTACTTGCTTGCGCCACAGTGACAGCATGAACGGGTGGATGTCCAGCGCAGCGGCCACGTCCTTGATCCGCACCCCCGGCAGACTGCTCAACTTCACCGCAGTCGCCTTGAATCGATCGCCGTAGCGATCAACCTTCCTTGGTCCTGCTCTTGCCACAACACACCTCCAGGCGGTTAGCCCGAGGTGTCAACTAATTCGGAGGAAGTTTGCCGTCCGCGTGGGCTGCGTTGTTAGACGGCAGTTGGTGCAGATCAAGCCCCATTCGTCATTTTCCGAGTTTGGTCG
>JBOHTC010000228.1:0-5555 GCA_050733495.1 Gemmatimonadaceae bacterium
GCTCTAGAGAATGCTTTAGTACCTGACATTCAACTCTAGGGCAAGCTTACAGTTGCATCCTCCCTCTTCACGCTCTTCCTCAGACGCAGGAGCTCCGACCACCACGCCGCGGTAAGCGCTTCCAAGCCTTCGCGCGCGGCCGCACTCACCGCGAAGATTCCAAACGATCCGGGCGCATCCATTGGCGGCGCGTACTCTTCGCCAAGCAGGTCCATCTTGGTGAACACCACGCAGTACGGCTTCGCGGAAAGATCCGGAGAGTACGCAGCGATCTCGTGCCGGAGCTGATCGAACTCGGCCTGCCAATCCATCGCGTCGATCGGAATGAGGAAAGCGAGAATCCGCGTCCGCTCGATGTGCCGGAGAAACTGGAGTCCCAGTCCCTTCCCTTCGTGCGCCCCTTCGATGATTCCCGGAATGTCGGCAACGACGAAGGTCCGGTGATCAGTGAGCTGCACGACGCCAAGGTTCGGCTGGAGAGTGGTAAAGGGGTATTCGGCAATCTTCGGACGCGCCGCTGAAATCACCGATAGAAGCGTAGACTTGCCCGCATTTGGCTGTCCGACGAGCCCGATGTCGGCGATCAGCTTGAGCTCCATCTCGATCTTTCGGATTACGCCTTCTTCACCGGGCTGCCACTCGCGCGGCGACTGATGCGTGGCGGTCGCGAAGAACGCATTGCCCTTCCCACCCCGGCCACCCTGGGCGATCACGGCCTCCTGACCGTCTTCCAGAATCTCAGCGACGATCTCGCCGGAATCGGCGTCCCGCAACACGGTGCCTGGAGGTAAGGGCATGATTATGTCTGCGCCCGATCGTCCGCTCTTGTTCGAGCCCATCCCGTGCTCGCCGCGCTCGGCAACCCAGTTGTCGCGGTAGGTGTAATCGAGAAGAGTTGCGAGATTGGAGTCGCCCCGCACGATCACGCTTCCGCCGCGGCCGCCGTCGCCTCCGTCAGGGCCGCCCATTGGCGTGCGCCACTCGCGCCGAAACGAAGTGGCTCCGGAGCCGCCAGTGCCGCCCTCGACGCGGATCACAACACGATCAATGAACATTTTGCTCGGCGTTTGTATTTGAGCTTCTGGCTACGGCTACCCAGCTTGGAGCTCCCTGCTTCGGTATTGAGGATCTCCAATCGGCCACAACAGTCACGACGCCGGTCAAGACGGTCATGCCGCCGCGACTTTAGCCAACAGCTGCCGGTATCGAGCAAGATCGTCCCGGGAGATCAGATCTCCGAGCGCATCGAGAACCGCCCCAATCTCGATAGCCGATGCCCCGGCGTTGAGCGCGCCGTGGAGATGGGAGTGGAGCTGCCGCTGCTGGCCCGACACGGCGCACGCCGCGACGACGCACAGCTCGCGCGCCTTGAGGTCCACACCCGGGCGGGACAGAACCTTTCCGTAACCGTCCATGATCATCCAGTCGTCGAGGGCCGGGTGAAGGTGACGGATGTTGTCGCGAAGCTTTTCATAGGAGTCGCCGTAGACGATCTCGCACGTCTCTTCCCCGCGCCGACGCCACGTCGCGGGATCGTCCGCAAATCCATCGGCAGCGTCGACCGCTCTGTATTCGGGCGCCGGCCGCTCGGACACACTTCGCCACGTTCGCATTGCGTTCAGAGTCCTTGGGAATCCCGCGAACAGGTACGACTGAAGAATGATCTCCTCGACTGCAAAGGGGTCCACTTCGTCGAGGGCATCGGACATGAGCGAGCGAACCTGTCCCTCCGGAAGTCCTGCGATGCCTCCGGCGATGCGCACGAGGTGCCTGACACCGTTCTCGATTGGCGAAACGGTAACGCGCGACTCTGCTCCGGTTGTCATCTGGGCTTGGCGAGCATAATCAGTTCGCCGGACGTTCGCTACGTAAGCTCTGATCGGACGACAACTTCTCCTACGCATTCACCGCGAGTGTTCCTGACCGGTTTGCGAAGCCATTCTGTCAATGGCGGCGATAACTGTGACGGAAGCGCGTCGAGCTCCTGGAGAAGACGCAGCAGCGCCGGCACCTGCGCGCGTTGCGCACCGTCCTCGACCTTGAGCGCGATTCCGATTCCGCGCTCAGGGAGGAGTGCGCAGTGCACACCTTCGGCACCAACCTTCGACACGACGGCACCATCGGTCGCCTCGATGAGAGCCGTATCGATTCGGTCGGTTCCGCCCACGAGAAATGGATGCGAGCTCATGGCATCCACGACTCTGCACGGAAATTCCTCTCCGCGTGCGGCCGCGACCGCAAAACGCGAGTAGGCGCGTGCCATTCGCTCGAGCGTCATGCCGAAGACCACGACGCCGCAGCCGTCCACCGCCTGCACAATCCTGCTGCACGGAACGTCCGCCCAGAGCGCAATCTCGTGAAGAATGCCGCGCTGGACGTGATGGTCTCGTCGCTCGTAGCCCTCAGTCGGCCAGCCCTTGTGTCGCGCAAGCGCCAGCATCGCGGTGTGCTTCCCCGAGCAGTTGTTGTGGACCCTGCTCGGCCGTCCTCCCTCCTCTCGCAACATCTTCGCGCCGCGCTGCGAAGAGGGCTCGTGCGGACCGCAGGCGAGATCACCCTCTTCGAGTCCGATGTTGCGGAGCATGTTCTCAACGAGCCTGACGTGTTCGGGCTCGCCGCCGTGCGAGGCGCAGGAGATTGCAAGCTGTTCATCGCCCCATTCGAGGGAATCGAAACCGCCTGAGGCGAGAAATGGCAGGACCTGGAAAGGCTTGGCGCAGGATCGCCAGAAGGTGAACGCGTTTGCGTCGCGCGCCGAGCCGACCAGCTCGTCTCCCTCGCCGACTACGGCGGCGTGTACTCGATGCTCAGATTCGATTCCTTCACCGCGGGTGACTACGACGTCGAGCTCGAACACTTTTGTCACACTTCAAGATACTCTCGTTGATTCCTAGAATAGCTTAACCTGAATCGCCTGCTTTGTGTACCGCTTCGGATCGCGTCTTATGTCGACGAGGACGTTATTCAGCTCGGTGACGGTTTTCACGAGCTGGTCGTAAAGCTGCTGGTCGGTGAACAGCTTCTGCATTGTGCCATTCCCATTCGACATGGAGCCGACGAGTGAATCCGCTCGCGTCACGACGCTCGCGAGATGGACGTACAGCGTGTCGTCGCGAAGAAGCTTGCCAATGGACCCATTCCCCTCGCTGATCTGTCTCAAGACTGTGTCGGCTGATGCGACCGCGCGATTCAGACTGTTATAGAGCTGAGGATCGTCCAGCATTCTGCCGATGGTTCCCCGCGGATTCTCGAGGCGTGTCATTAGCGCGCTCATTTGTGCCAGGCTCGAGTTGAGCTGGTCGTACAGCTGGCGATTCGTTACGAGCTGACCGAGTGTACCCTGGCCGCTGGTGATCCCCGCTGTGACCTTCTTGAGATCTTGCGTCAGACTCACGACTTCGGCGATCGCGCCGGAAGCTTGCCGCACCACGGCCTCATAGTCGGTCGACGGCACCACGATGAGCGTATCTCCCTCGTGCAGCGGCCTGTACTTCGGCGTGCCGACCGAGATGTCGATGACCTTGTCGCCGAGGAGTCCCATGGTGGCGATTTTCGCGCGGGAATCCGCACGAACCTGGTTCCGAACGCTGCGGTCGACTTCCATGATCACGCGCAGATTGCGCGTGGTATCCTGGTCGGGCGCAAGAAACTGGATGTCCTTGATCGTTCCGGCGAGCGTGCCCGCGACCGAGACAGGTCCGCCGATCCGGAGACCGCTCGCGTTCGCGATGAAGCTCACGATGCGGTACCGCTTTCCGAAGAGATTCCCCGCCTGACCAATTCGTAAGACCGCGAATGCAAGGATGAAGAGTGCGACGAGTATCATCACACCCACCTTGAGCTGGTCCCAGGTTATGAACGAGGATCGTCTCATCGTCTAGAAAGTATCACCGCTCAGCATCAGAAGCCGCCGAGGAAGTCGTGAATGTATGGATCTTCGCTGCCCGTCATTTCCTCGGGGGTGCCAAAGAACGCGATGCCCTTGTTCGCGAGTAACGCGATCTTGCTCGCCATCCGGAACGAAGACCTGATGTCGTGCGAGACGACGACCGATGTGACTCCGAGCTCGCGTTGCAATTTGATGATCAAATACGTGATCGTCGCCGTGGTCAGTGGGTCGAGTCCCGAAGTTGGCTCGTCGAACAGCATGATCTCGGGGTTGTTCGCGAGCCCGCGCGCGATGCCGACCCTTTTTTTCATTCCGCCGGAGAGCTCCGCCGGCATTTGATCGACGACTTTGTCGACCTCGAGGTCGACGAACTGGAGCTTTTCGCGCACCCTCGCTTCGATCTCGTCCTCGTTCAGCGTCGTGTGCTCGCGCAACGGATACGCGACGTTCTCGTAGACGGTCATCGAATCAAAGAGTGCCGCGCCCTGAAACACCATGCCCATTTTCTGGCGCACCTTGAGGGCGTCGTCGAACGTGAGGTGGGTGATGTCTTCGCCGTCGACGGAGACGCTGCCCTTATCGGGAATCAGCAGCCGGAGAAGGAGCTTGAGGATTGTCGACTTCCCAGTCCCGGATTCTCCCACCACGACGACGGTCTCGCCTTCGCGGGCGTTGAAGGAAATGTTCTCGAGGATCGGCTCCTCGAACGCGAGGGAGACGTTATCGATCGAGATGACGACGTTCTGCGGATTGCGCGCCTGCAATGGTCCTGGCTGCTTCTCCTCGTTCTCTTCGGCGACTTCTTGCAGCTCGCTTCTGATCGCGGCCCGAACGCGCCCCGAGTCGCGGGCACGCCTCGGCATCGCCGCCTCATCCTTGTCGCTCGGAACGCGGCGCTCTGCCTTGCTGCGGCGGTCTTCTTCGTCGTCGGTCATGGCTGAAACACCGCGAGGAGTACCTGGGTCATGAAGTAGTCGACGACGAGGATCAGGATGCTCGCCGTCACGACCGTTCGCGTCGTAGCGGTTCCGACGCCCTCCGTTCCGCCCGTCGTCTTCAGGCCGAAATGACACGCCACCAACGAGATGATTCCGCCGAATACAAACGGTTTTCCGAGTCCCTGGATGAAATCGTTCGGGATGTAATGAAGCGTGAATCCGCTCGACAACATCTGCTCGAACACCATCCTCCAGTAGAGCGACGCCGGTTTTCCAAGATAGAACGTTGCAATGACGCTGCCGCCGAGCATTCCGACGAAATCGTTGATGATGGTGAGCACGGGAACCATGATGAGCGCTGCAAGCACGCGCGGCGTCACCAGCTTTTTGATCGGATCGGTGCCCAACGTGTTGAGGGCGTCGATCTGCTCGGTGACGCGCATCGACCCCAGTTGCGCGGCGATTCCCGATCCTACTCGTCCCGCGACCATCAATCCCGCCAGTACGGGCCCGAGCTCCCGAACCATGGACCCCGCAATGAGCCGTCCGATGTAGTCAGTTGCGCCGAACGTTTGCAGCTGCACCGCGGATTGGAGGGCGAGCACCATCCCGGTGAAAAAGCCGGTAAGAATGACGATCCCGAGCGATCCGACCCCGATCGCGTCCATCTGCTGAAACAAATCCGTCGTGTAAAACGGCTTGACGAAGATGAACCCCAGCGCCTTGCC
>JBOHTC010000229.1:0-1502 GCA_050733495.1 Gemmatimonadaceae bacterium
CTCGCGGCCTGGCGGAAGCCGAATCCCCGCCTTGTGACTCGGACTGCGGGCGGCGCAATCGAATCGATCTGCGACTTCAATGCCGCGTCGCTGGGGCTCGTCAGTCGGTCGGACATCTTTCGCGCCGCCACATACGCCCCGCGAAGAGCGACAGCTGCATCGTACATCTCACGCGAAAGAGTCGACACCTGCGCTATCGCTGAAGCCGGAGTCTTCACCCGAGGATCGAGCACGAGCTCGAGTGGCTGCGTGTAGGTCTTGCCGTCGGCAACAAGACGCACGGTGTAAGAACCCGGCGCCGCCCACGGAGTATTCGGAACCAGGTACGTTCGATGCGGAACCGCGCCGGTCTCCGACGGACTAGTGCCCTGAATCGGATCGTAGCGCATGTCCCAAATGAATCGATGCATTCCCGCGCGCGACGAGAGCGCAGCATTCGGAGCCGCCCAGTAGAGCGGAACATCGCAGTGCGGCGCGCTGGTATTTCGCTGGCAGATCTCATTGTACTCAGCCGATTGCAACGCTGGATCGGGCCCGGAAATCGTGTCGGTGCTCGAGTAGCTGCGAATGATTTTCCCACCCGCGTCCACGATCTGGAGATCCACCTTGCCGGCATTCGCTCGGAGGAAGTAGTCGATGACCGCACCCGCCGGCGGATTCTCGCCCGCTGGAACCTCCGGCGGCCACGGAGTTGGATCGTTTTCCGCGAAGCGGACGCGCACCGCTGTTGCGGGCTTCACGAGATATGATGACGATGGCGTGTTGCCCGCGGTCGCCCGTGCACGCAGGGGCGTAACGTCGTCGAGTATCCAGAAACCTCGCCCGTGCGTCGCGGCGATGAGATCCGAACATAGGCACGCGGCGTCGTCCTTCAACTGGAGATCGCGCACGGAGATCGCCGGCATGTTGATGCGAAGCGATTGCCAATGGTCGCCATCGTCGTACGAGACCCACACCTGGGTGTCGGTGCTTCCATATAATAGGCCTTTGACCTTCGGATCTTCGCGGATCGAATTCGTCACGGTGCCGGCGGCGATACCGTTGTCGATCTCCGTCCACGTACGGCCGCCATCATGCGTGCGCCACAAATGGGGATTCATGTCATCGACTCGCATCGAATTCGCGGCTGCGTACGCTGTGTTCGCGTCGAAGTGCCCTGCTTCGATGTTGAAGATGCGGGTCCACGGCTTGATCTGCGGCGGCGTGACATTCGTCCACTTCGCGCCGCCGTCGGTCGTCACCTGAATGTTGCCGTCGTCCGTGCCCGCCCAGATGACATTGATGTCCCTCGGCGATGGAGAGAGAGCCGTGATCGTGCCGAGTGGCGCGGGCTTGACCGTGCTCGCGTACTTGCCTGCGGTGCCGGGAACGTCCCAGATCTGCCGAGCGAGATCGGGACTGATGCGCGTCCAGTCCTTGCCGCCATCGGTCGTCTTCCAAACGGCGTTGGAGACGTAGTACAACGTGTTCGGATCGAGCGGCGACCAGTTGATCGGCATCGT
>JBOHTC010000230.1:0-9954 GCA_050733495.1 Gemmatimonadaceae bacterium
GACAAGGTGCACCAGATCTACTCGTCGATGCAGGCCGGGAAGAAGTACGGCATGCAGACGCTCAACGACGCCCTGTACCAGCTCTACATGGCTCGCGAAGTCACAGCCGACGAGTGTCTGCGCGTGAGTGGCGATCCGACGGAGTTCCAGCGCATGATCGGGCAGCTAGATCCAGCGGAAGATGGCAGCGCGAAGTCTGCGTCGGGTAAGTCCGCGCCAACACGGGGGCCCGCACCGGGCTCCGCAGTCAGACGTTAATAGAGGATTAGTTCATGGCTACGTTTACTTACACGGCGAGAGCATTCAACGGCGATCTGCGCACCGCGACGATCGACGCCTCCTCGCGCGACGATGTAATTGCACAGCTGAGAAAGCAGCGGCTCAGTGTCGTCAAGATCGATCAGGACGCGACCAAGAAAATCGGCCGCGGCGCCATCAAGACTCGCGACATCGTCATCTTCACCCGACAGTTCTCGACGATGATCAACTCGGGTCTGCCTCTTGTTCAGGCCCTGACCATCCTCGCCGAGCAGACGGACAACAAGGCGCTCTCTGAAGTCACCCGGAGGGTGGTCTTCGATGTAGAATCGGGTAATACCGTTGCCGATGCATTGTCGAAGCACCCGCGCGCGTTCACCAATCTCTACGTCAACATGGTGGCTGCTGGTGAAGCTGGTGGTATTCTCGACACGATTCTCCTCCGTCTGGCGACCTTCCTCGAGAAGAACGACGCTCTCGTCAGAAAGGTGAAGGGCGCGATGATCTACCCGGCGGTGATCATGAGTGTCGCGGCAATAGCAGTCGTGACCCTTCTCATCTTCGTCATCCCGGTGTTCGCGAGCATGTTCGCGTCAGCCGGCCAGGCGCTCCCGCTTCCGACACGGGTCGTCATCGGCGCATCCGGCTTCCTGAAGGCGTACTGGTGGGTCATTGGGGCTATCATCATAGGCGGCGGCTACAGCCTCAAGAAGTACTACTCGACATCCAACGGGAAGCTAGCCATCGACCGGCTCATGCTCCACGCCCCCGTTCTGGGCGACGTCCTCCGCAAATCGGCGGTGTCGCGCTTTACCCGCACGCTGGGTACGCTGATCAGCTCCGGTGTGAGCATCCTCGAGGGACTCGAGATCACGGCGAAGACTGCGGGCAATCGCGTGATTCAGGACGCGATCATGCAGTCCCGCTCATCGATCGCTGGCGGCGACACGATCGCGCAGCCTCTCCAGAAGTCGAAAGTATTCCCGCCAATGGTCATCTCGATGATCGCCGTCGGCGAGCAAACCGGTGGGCTCGACGAGATGTTGTCGAAGATCGCGGACTTCTACGACGAGGAAGTCGACGCGGCCGTCAGCAACCTGCTCTCGCTGCTCGAGCCGATCATGATCGTGTTCCTCGGCGTAATAGTCGGCGGAATGGTGGTGGCTATGTACCTCCCGATCTTCGACATGGTCAACGCTGTTCAATAGCTGCGGACTAACTGCAAACCCGAACTGCGGACGGACTCCGGATTACTGCGAAGACGGTGCCGTAGTCCGCAGTTCGCAGTTGGTTCGCAGTTCGCAGTTGGTTCGCTATCCGCAATCAGTCCGCGATTGGCAGTGAAGCTAGCCCGCAATCCGGAGTGGCTGCGGAGCTGCTAGAACATCACTCCAAAGGTGACGGGGATAAAAGTCCCCGTGCCGCCGCCATTTGCTGTGCCGCCGCCTATCGTGAAGCTGTTGTAACGCGCCTCGACGAAAGTCTCGAAGCTCGAGCTCAAGGGAATCTTGATTCCGCCGCCGATGTTCCAACCGAAGTCATTTTCCGCATTTGTAGTTCCCCCACTGTTAAAGCCAGCGCTCGGACGGTAGAGACCAATTCCGCCGATTGCGTAGGGGCTGAAGGACATACCCAACGGTAGTTCGTAAGTCAGGTTTCCGGTAAAAGCGGGGACGTTGATGCTCCCGCCACCGCCGTTAAAGCCGAACTGGTTATAGGCCCCTTCCAGCCGCACGCCTATCGGCATTAGTTGGGACTTGTACCCGACGGCAAGGGCGATGTTATACCCGGTATTTGTCGTGTTACCGAGATCTCCCGTCGGAAAGGCAACTCCTCCAGATGCGCCGATCTGGAACGGGTTGTAGCCCTGCGCCTCAGCGGATGCACTGGCGGCGAAAAGCACAACCGTCGCAATTAAACCCGAAAATACACGATTCACTTTGTTCTCCATTGTTGAGTATAGCCCTGCGCCAGCACTAGGGCGCAAGATGCGAACCTGCTTCGACGGCTGAAGCGGCTTTATTTACCGCCCTTGGGCGCCAGCTTTCAGACAGCGGCGCGCAGCAGAGAATCCACTTCGTCCATGTCGCTCGAGGAAAGCAGCCAATTGGCTGCGGCGACGTTCATTTGCACCTGATCCGCGGACGACGCACCGGCAATCACCGAGGCGACCGCCCTCTGCGCAAGCAGCCACGAAAATGCCAGCTCGAGCAGACTGCGACGCTTCGACTCCGCGAATTCCGCCAGCGTCTCCACCTTGTCGAGATTCTCTTCCGTGAGAAGTTTTTTGTACCGCTCGTACTTCGCGATGCGCGTGTCCGGTGGTACAGGCGCGCCCTTCCGGTATTTCCCGCTTAATAGCCCGCTTTTTAGCGGGAAGAACGGCAGAAACGCGAGCCCTTGGCGCTCGCACTCGTCGAATACTTCATCTTCTGGCTCGCGATGCAGGAGGCTGTACTCGTTCTGAACGCTTACGAAATGAGCTGATCCCTTTCGTGCATCGCTCGCGTGTCGGGCCTCACGCAGCTGCTCGGCGGAAAAGTTAGAGCAGCCTATTTCGCGCACCTTGCCGGCTTTCACCAGCTCGTCGAGAGCACCCACAGTTTCGGCGATCGGTACCTCTGGATCGGGGAAGTGCTGCTGATACAGATCGACATAATCGGTTCCAAGACGTTTCAGGCTCGCATCGAGCGCCCGCTTTACGTACTCGGGCCGAGCACCTCGCCCTTGACCGGCCATCTCGTTCCCGAACTTGGTCGCGACGACTACATCACGCCGCCTCTTTCCGAGAAATCGCCCGAGCAGCTGCTCGCTCCGTCCATCCGCGTACACGTCCGCGGTATCGAAGAAATTAATTCCCGCGTCAATCGCCGCATCGATCACTTCTTTTGTGCGTTCCTCATCGATGCGCTGGCCAAAGTTGTTGCAGCCAACGCCGACCACTGACACCTCGAGCGATCCGATTCGTCGCGTCTGCATTGGCTGCTCTATACCGCGGCGGTTTCGCCGAGCTCGACGCGCGTCGTCTCCTCGTCTGGTTTCTCGCCGAGGAACTCGACCCACTGCTTCTTTAGCACCGGATAGTGCTTGGACGCCTCGACCAGATCGATGAAGCATTCAATCGTGCTCTCGAACCACTTCTGAAGCTTCGAGTCAGCAATGCGTCCGACTGGATCAAACGCCTGATGCGCCTGCGCGAGCGCGAACATGTCCGGGTACACCCTCACCCCGAGGTGCTCCAGCGGAACGCGGAGGGCCCAGAGGCCAATCTTCCCACCCGCCATCGACGGAGATGCCGCCATGAGGAGTGCCTGCTTGCCGTTGAACGGTTGCGGGCGAAACCTCGAGGTCCAATCGATTGTGTTCTTGAGAACGCCCGGCATCGAAGCATTGTATTCAGGGGAAGCGATCACGAACCCGTCGTTTGCTACCAGCCTGTCGTGCAGCGCCTGAGCTCCCGATGGTAAACCCTCCGTCATCTCGACGTCCTGGTCGTACGGCGGACACTCGAAATCACTCAGTGTCGCTCTCTCGGCGGTTCCACCTTTCTCCTCAACGATGGTCGCCGCGAGACTCGCCAATCTGTCGTTGATGGATCCCGCGCGCATCGACGCGCCGAATACGAGGAGCTTAACGGAACAACGCTTGTCGTCTGCCATTTGAATGTCTGGTCGGGTTGCTACGCTCTACCACCTCGAGCCAGCGAAGCAAATCGCGCACCCCCGTCATTGGGGTCGGCGCCCAATCCCAGCGCCTCCGCAATGAGCGCGTACGACGCTCTCCGCGCCTCGTGCGAGTGCGTGATCGTGACGATCATCAGCTCCTCGGCCCCATATTCGTTTGCTACGCCCTCGAGTCCCGCCCTGATGGTGTTCGCGGTTCCAATTGTTATCCGGCGGCGCCTCGCAATGGGAAGTCCATCCGCTGGTCGTTCCAGAAACTTGACCGCCGTCTCCACCGACGGAACAGCGATCAGCTTGCCGCTCGTTCGCAACAGAGTGAGTGCCATCCTGCTGCTGCTTGCTAAGCGCTCAGCATCCTCTTGTGTCTGTGCACAAAGCGCCCAGGTTGCGACCATCATTTTGGGCGCGGCGAGACGCGATGACGCAGTAAACCGCTCGCGATAGACCTCCGCGATCTGAGCGCCTTCGGAGTTGATGAAATCGGCGAACACGTACGGCAGCCCGAGCTCTCCGGCCCACATCGCGCTCTGTGGCGAAGAACCGAGAAGCCACACTTCCGGAATTTCCGGATTTCCCGGAAGACGCGCGACGCGCGCGAAAGGATGATCTGGAGGAAGACTATCGTCCAGATAACCGCGCAGTTCCGCGAGCTGTTCGGGAAAGTCATCGGGTGCCGCTTGCCGTCGATCGCGCTGCAGCGCGAACATTGCCAATGGATCAGTCCCGGGTGCGCGTCCGATTCCAAGATCTACCCTTCCCGGAAAAAGCCCGGCGAGCATGCTAAAAGTTTCGGCGACTTTGAGTGCACTGTAGTGCGGCAGCATTACTCCGCCGGAACCGATCCGCATCGTGGAAGTGTTTGCTCCGATTGCGGAGATCAGTACTTCCGGGCTTGGGCTCGCGAGCATCGGCGTCGCGTGATGCTCGGCGATCCAGTAACGATGATATCCAAGCGATTCTGTGTGACGCGCGAGATCAACGCTGTTTCTGAGCGCATCACCACCGTTCGAGCCTTCAGAGATTGGAGATTGATCGAGCACGCTAACGAGCACCGTCCGCTCCGTCCCGCTAATGGTTGTCGCGCTGGTCTGTGCTCCCGGCAACTCCTGCTCCCTCGAGGCATGAGGCTACGTCACTGGCGTTGTCCGATTCGCAGGCGCGATGTCGCGATCCGGCGTCCGAGAAAAATCCTCCGACCTGCATCCCAAGTCCGTCCCAGCACTGCGATCTCACCGGTCCCTCCGGAACTGACTTGCAGAAGGCGATCCCGCGCGGCAGCTCGCTGGGTGCGTACGAGAGGTGGCGAACGGCCCCGGCGTAGCAGAATGCGATCCCCGCCGGAGACGACTGGTCGCACCTCTTCTTGATGCCCGCGTACTGGAAAGCCGATGCACCCGATGCATTGCGGCCGAGCCCGACGTAGCAAACGCGCACCAGCTCGGGCGCGCCCGCGGCATCACACACACGCGCAGCTTTTTGATAGTCCTGATGCACCGCCGGGAGAATCAGGTCAGACTGCAGCTCGTAACATTCCATCCGATACCGCGTCGGGGTGGAATCGCAGGGATAATGAAGGTCGTTCGGCTTGAAGAGGACGACGGACGGCGCAGGCATGGAATGCCGGTGCATTCCGAACTTGCCGTCCCCGAACGACTGCATCCGCGCGCCCATGTTGTGCTCCATGAACACGCCGCTATAGCAGCTCCGCTGGTCCCATTCTGCGGTGAGCCGGTCACAGTCCTTGAGCGACGCGTTGACATCGTAGCGGTGGTACATCATGAGTCCGTGTCCAGTGCCGTGCAGACAGTCGAACAGCCTGAATTGCTCGCGCGTGCCGCGCAGTCCGTCGCAGGGCGCGACGAGTACTTCCTGCGCGAGAGGGATTCCCATTCGCGCGTCGAAGTATCTCTGCAGAATTCCATGGTAACATCCCGACTGATAACGATCGTCGCACTCCGACAACAGCTTCGTCGCGGTCTTTGGCGTCGACCGCACTGCGTAGCCAAGAGCGTGCGCGAGCGGATGACCGAGGAGAACTAGTGACTGATCGCTGTGGATCACGTAATCGAGAACGCCCATCGCGAGCGCGATGTTGCCAGCCGACGAAAGCGCCGCGATCCCGTCGCCGATACACGTCGAGTAAGCATCGATGGATCGGACAACCTGTGGATGGCAGAGTCTGAGCAAAGAATCGGCGATCAGCGCCGAGTCGGGTGGGAAGCGCGTCGGAGCGATGGGCGCGGAGGCGAGCGTATCGTTCGCCATGTCGTGCATCTGCTGCGCTTGGGCGCGCGATGCAGCGAAAACCATTGTGAGGATCGCCAGGACTTCTATCGCGGGCGAGGGATCTGGCAGGCGGAATTTCATCTCACCGGAGTATCACCGGGCGGGCCCGCCTATTCAACCTTGGAGGTTGCCGTGGCCCGGGAGCGCGACCGCCAGTTCCAACCGTGGAGGTTACTCCAGGCTGAGTGTCCTGTTGAGAGCAGTGGCGACGTAGACCATGTCAATGCTCTTGAGGAACTCATGCCAGGGCGGGGGAGCGCGAAACGCCATTCTGCCGGACGCGTCCTCCCATACGGGGACGACAACGCCGGGAATATCCGCCGCGGCAGCGCTCCTCTGAAATGCTTCCTGGATGCGCGCCTGTTCGGCTGGCGAGCGCTTGCCGAACGAGCGATCTACAGGAACGATTATCACGTCCTGACCATCGCGTCGCAGATGTGCCACTTGAAAAGTGGGCATTGCGTCCATTCGCTTCGCAGCCGCTTCTCCCATGTATCATGGATTGTTTCATCGGAATGCAGGATCGTCAATGTCGATTCTATATCAGTGGAGTGTCTGTTTTCTATCATGAGTGCCAGTTAACGCCCTCTACACCGGAACGGTGAAAATGCGGTTCTTCGTGTCTAGTACTGGTGCTCTGCTATTCGCGCTCAGTGCCCTGGCGTGCTCCGATCGCGCACAATCCAAAGGCACGCGCGAGCCAGGCGGGACGATCGTTATCTCGACGACCGCCGACCCTGGTACGCTCTTTCCACCGCTGATCGAAAACACGCAGGGGAAGCAGATCGCGGAGCAGATCTACGACTACCTCGCTGATGTCGGGCCCGAGATGAATACTCGTGGCGATCGAGACTTCAGGGCGCAGCTCACCGATGGCTGGCGGTGGTCGGCCGATTCGCTCTCTATCGCGTTTCACATCAATCCTCGCGCACGATGGCATGACGGAAAATCGGTCAGCGCGCGGGATGTCACGTTCACCTTCGCGCTGAACAAGAATCCAGCACTTGCAGGCAGCGCGATGACGGAGCTCGGGAACATCGATTCCGTTACTGCACGTGACTCGCTAACCGCGGTGTTCTGGTTCCACAGGCGCGGGCCCACACAATTCCTCGACGCCGCCGCCCAGATGCTGATACTGCCGGCCCACCAGCTCGAGAACATAGCTGTCGACAAGCTTCGCGAGCGATCACCTGCGCCGATTGGAACCGGACGGTTCAGATTGGGACGTTGGGACAAGGGATCTTCCGTTGAGATCATCGCGGATTCAGCCAATTATCGCGGACGCGCCAGGTTGGATCGAGTGATCTGGACCATCACGCCGGAATTTTCCTCTGCAGTCGTACGACTATTCAGCGGCGATGCAGATCTTTTCGATGCGCTTCGCGCCGAGAATGTGTCAGAGCTGCGACGGCATCCGAATCTCCGCGTGGCGATTCTCCCGGGCACCGACTACACTTTCCTTCAGTTCAATCTCAGAGATCCCGCGAACAATGCACTGCCACATCCATTGTTCGGGGACCGTGCGCTTCGCCGCGCGATTGCAATGGCCGTGAATCGAAGGGCGCTCGTAACGAGCGTGCTCGATAGCCTTGGGTCCGTTGCGCTCGGTCCAACCGTTAGAGCATTTCCAACGACCGATCCTGCGATCCCGCAGCTCCGTTTCGACTCCGCCCAGGCGAGTCGAACGCTCGATTCCCTGGGATGGAACCGCACATCTCCGGTTGGAGTGAGAGCGAGAAACGGACGGCGGCTCGCTTTCACTCTTCTCGTTCCCACGTCGAGTACGAACAGAGTGAAGATGGCCGTTCAAATTCAGGCGCAGCTCCGACGCGCAGGAATTCGAGTCGATCTGGAGCCAATGGAATCGAGCGCGATGGGTGCTCTGGAGGATGCGCACAAATTCGACGCTGCCCTGGGTGATTGGCACATGGGGGCAAGTCCGGATGGGACGAGACAGGCATGGTCAACCGTGGGCATTGGCAAAGAAGGGGTCAACTACGGGTCGTATTCGGACCCTCGTTTTGATGCCCAGCTCGATAGCGCCCTCGAGGCCAGTCCCGACCGCGCGCGTGCCGCCTTCACGGCGGCGTACGCCACGATAAACGAAGACGCTCCGGCGGTGTGGCTCTATGAGCCGAAAACAGTCTTAGGTATAGACCGTCGGATCAAAATCCCGTGGATGCGTCCGGATGCGTGGTGGGCCGACCTCGGGGAATGGTATATTCCACCGGCGGAGCGCCGACCGAGAGACCGGTTACTGCTGAGTCGTTAGCTTGCGCTACAGAGGGTTAACTCTTAGGTCGTGATATGAAAGTGACCCTCCGATGATATGAAAAAGGCATTTCCATCGGGGGCGAAAAGGTGCATTTTACAGCACCAAATTCCGGGCAAAAAGGACCTCGATGATCCAGCATCAAGTCTATTTCGACACGCTTGGTTCGATGAAAGAGGGCACTCCCTCGTGGCGTTCAGTATTCGCCGGACTCTCGGTCCTGCGCTTTGTTGACGCCTACGCGGCAGCCGGCTCCCCTTCAGCGCGCCCAGGATGGACGCAGCTGCACAGCGTCCGTGTCGCGATCGAGGAGATGAGCGAGGGCGACGTGATTCGCGGCGTTCTCACGAGCGTGATCGACGACCTCACCGCACGAGGATATGTCGACGATGCCGTTTGCACGTCACTCGTCGCCTACGGGCGTGCGCTGGACTACGAGGCGAGCTGGGGACTCGCGACCGACGTGTTCACAACCGTCGCGAAAATGGTCAAGCCAGAGCGGAACGCGCGCCTGGCAGTGGAGGCGCATGTCGCCGCAGGCGGTGCTGCGCGCCGCAACGGTGAGTGGGAGATTTCTGCCCGCGCGTACTCTCAGGCCGCCTTCATCGCGGACACCCTCGGCGATCGCCCGGGCGTGCTGACGGTCCAGATCGGCATCGCCAACACATACCAAGCGAAGGGCAACCTTCCGCAAGCTCAATTGATCTTGGACGACGTGATCGTACAAGCGCGCGATCAGGACTTGCCTGAGATTCAGGCAGACGCGCTGCACGGTCGGGCAGCGCTCGTCGCGCGCCTGGGCAACCCCGCTGAAGGATTGAAACTTGCGCACGAGGCGCTCGAGCTAATGACTAAGCCTGGGTCAAGGGACGTCGTTCTCGCAGACATCGCGGGTATGTTCACTGAGCTCGGACTCCATGACGCCGCGCGCGACGCACACATGGTGCTCATTGCCACCGCTCAATCGAAGGTGGTTCGTTGGTCAGCAACACTGAACCTGATGGAGCTTGCCAGCTTGGATGGGATGGAAGAGGCGTTCGACAAGTATGCCTTGGAGCTCGCCAAGACCCCGCTCGGACCTTGGCTACGCTCACACTACCTACTTTTCTTGGGAGAGGGTTTCCAAAGGTTTGGACGCGAGCCAGCAGCGGCCGATGCGCTTGAGGAAGCAGCGCGTTTTGCTGAGGCCAATCAGATTCACCAGATGGCATTCAAAGCAGAAGCCGCTCTGGCGCAGAGCAGATCGCTCCCGACCAGAAAATCAACGTTCTCGGTACCGTCTCCCTGGGTGCCCGACGACATCGACTGCGTCGTTCGGGCGATTGCGGATCTCCGCAAAGCGGTTTTGGCTGCCACCTAGCGCCAGCAGTGGCAGCCGCCGCTCGTCATTTTATTGCTTACTGAGTCACGCAGGTTTGGGAGCCGTTAATTACCGGGCAGGTCGCATCGTTCTTC
>JBOHTC010000231.1:0-28480 GCA_050733495.1 Gemmatimonadaceae bacterium
GATCGATGTGTCGAAGCCAGTCGGATTCCGGATCATTCAGCTGAATTACAAGGGCGCTCCGGTGAAGGACACGGACACTTTCAGCCTCGCGCTCAACAACTACCGGCAAACCGGCGGTGGCGGATACGCAATGTTGAGCGGTGCGCCGGTCGTCTACGACAAGCAGCAGGAGATACGACAACTTCTCATCGACGAGGTGCGCCGACAGTCGGTACTGCATCAGGCGGATTATTTCACGCCGAACTGGAATCTCGTTCGCGGGCCCGGACTCGAGATTCACGAGGGCGGAGGCAAAGTACCGCTTCTCGGCGCGCTGCCCGCCGCTCAACCAGCGTATCCTCCTGGAACGCGATTTCTGCGCGTGATCGCGACGAACGATTTTCATGGAGCGCTTGAGCCGCGTCCGGATGCGTCGGGTGTGAGACGTGGAGGGGCCGCCTACGTCGCGACTGCGTTGGAGAGAGCGCGCACGGAATGCGCGCCGCGGTGCGAGACCCTTCTTGTAGATGCGGGCGATCTCTTTCAGGGCACTCCGGCATCAAACCTCTCGTACGGACGTCCGGTCGTCGAGTACTACAATAGAATGGGATACGCCGCGTCGGCGCTCGGGAACCACGAGTTCGACTGGGGAGCCGACACTTTGCGCGCGCGCATGCGTCAGGCGCATTTCGAGATCCTCGGCGCCAACGTTCGTTATTCGGACGGGCGCGACGTCAAGTGGATACCCAACGATACCATAGTCACGCGCGGGCGCACGCGGATCGGGATCATTGGAATTTCGACAGTCCTCACTCCGACGACGACACGCGCCGCCAACGTTGTCGGGCTCCGCTTCGATGATCCCGCGCCGATCGTCGATAGCATTGCGCCCGCACTGAGAAAGCGGGGCGCACAGGTTGTGATAGTGATCGCGCACGCCGGCGCGTTTTGCAGCAGCAACGGCGTCACGAGCTGCAACGGCGAGATAATCGACTTCGCGAGAAAGCTCACCTCGAAAGTGGATGCCATCGTCAGCGGTCATACTCACAGTCTCGTGAACAGTGTCGTCAACGGCATTCCAATCGTTCAGGCGCGCTCGAGTGGGAGAGCCATAGACGTGTTGGACATTCCTCTCACAACCGTTCCGGGACTGTCGGTGCGACACGAAGTGCGAGAGCTCGCCGTCGATACGATAAAGCCAATGCCTTCGATCGACTCGATCGTACAAAGGGCGGTTGCACGCGTTGCACCCCTCGTCAACCGTCACGTCGCGACCATATCCCAGACGCTTGCGCGTCAGGGACACCAATACCCCCTCGGAAACCTGATCGCCGATGCACAAAGGTGGGCCGCGAAGGGAGACGTCGCGATAATGAACAACGGCGGCATCAGAACCGAGCTGCGGGCGGGCGAGGCAACTTACGGCTCATTGTTCGAGCTGCAGCCATTTGGCAACGTCCTCTATTCCCTTACGATGACTGGCACGCAGCTGCGTGGACTCCTGGAGGCTATGCTCGCCAAACCGTCGGTGGACGATCACGTGAGCGGACTCACTATACGGTATGATCCCGCGCAGCCGAAAGGATCGCGGGTCGTGTCGGTTGCGATGGCGGATGGCAGCCAGCTCTCGGACACCCACACCTACAACGTCATCGTGAACGATTTTCTCGCCACTGGCGGCGAAGGCTACAATGCGGGAGGACGGGCCACGAGCTCGAAGCCACTCAACATCGTCGACCTAGATGCGCTGATCGACTACTTGCGTACGCTGCCGTCGCCCGTTGTGGCTCCCGCAGAAGTGCGCATCGCGCCCGTTGCACAATGAGCGAGACAATCCGGGTTTACGTGAACTCCAGGCCGGTTGACGTCCCGGCATCTGCGACGGCCCTCGACGCAATCGACGTCTGGAATGCGGACGCTGCAACCGGCATTCGGAGCGGTGAGCGCGTGATCACCGACAGCAGAGGGATAGTGACTGCCAACGACACGCCGGTTCAAAACGGAGCGATCTTTCGCATAGTGCGCGCCCGCCAGGCAGTCGACGAAGACGACGAATCTACCACCCTGTAATGCCGCTATCGATTTTCTCCAACATCCTCCGCGCGCTTCCCAAGGCGGAGCTGCATTGCCATCTCGACGGGTCGGTGCGGCCAGCCACGCTCCTGGATCTCGCGCGCGAATACCGCGTTCCAATGCCAACACAGAGTCCCGACGAGCTGGCTGAGGCGATGAGGGCCGACGACGCCAAGAGTCTCGAAGATTATCTGCGTCTGTTCGACACTACGATATCCGTGATGCAGACGGCGGAGGCGCTCGAGCGCATCGCATACGAGCTTGCAGAGGATGCCGCGGAAGATGGTGTGCGATACATCGAGATCCGGAATGCGCCCATACTCAACGTCGTAAAGGGGCTGTCGCTCGTAGATGCTGTGGAAGCGCCGCTACGCGGCTTGCGCAGGGCGGAGAACGATTTCGGAATTATTGGGCGATTCATTGTCATCGCGCTCCGGCAATTTCCGGCGGAGCATTCGCTCGAGATGGCCAAGCTCGCCGTAGAGTTCAAGAACGAGGGTGTAGTCGCGTTCGACCTTGCTGGAGGCGAGAAGGGAAATCCCGCGGCTGTACACGCGGCCGCATTCAGGTATGCGCGCGAGCACAATCTTGCGGTCACCGTCCATGCTGGTGAAGGCGATGGCCCTGAATCGATTCGACAGGCAGTACACGTTTGTGGTGCCAATCGCATCGGTCACGGCACTCGTCTCATCGAGGACCCCGACCTTACCCAATACGTCAATGACCGTCGGATCGCGCTCGAGGTGTGCCTGACCAGCAACGTACAGACGAGAGTCGCCGATTCGTATGCGACGCACCCGTTTCGCGAATATTTCGACCGCGGCTTGAACGTGACACTCAATACGGACAACCGCCTCATGAGCGCGACAACCCTTACCGATGAATACGTGCATGCCGCTGAGCATCTGGGATTCACGGTTGACGAGCTCGCGGGCGTTGCTCTCAACAGCTTCGAGAGCGCATTTCTTCCCTGGGAGGACCGCGTGGCGCTGATCGAGGAAGCGACAGAAAGGATCGACGAAATGATCGGGTCGGAGGCGTGACGCTGCCGCACTCTGCTCAAGCCGCGCGCGAAGCCGCGGATGCCATTCGCAAGTCAGGCAAGCGACACGAGCCGACATTTGCGATCATCCTGGGATCCGGATTGGGCGGGCTCTCCCGCGCCATAGAGGATGCGGTGAGGATTCCGTTCGGCGCCATTCCCGGATTTCCGCAGGCTACTGTCGCCGGGCACGAGGGCGCTCTCATCCTCGGGACACTCGGTGGACGCGAGGTCGTGGCGCTAAGCGGCCGGTTCCACATGTACGAAGGTCATCCCGCGACGCTTGCTGCTTTTCCCGTTCGCGTCTTCAACGCGCTCGGAGCGCGAGACCTGTTTGTCTCGAACGCGGCGGGCGGAATATCTCCGAAGCTGGCGGTGGGCGACCTGATGATCATCTCCGACCATCTCAACCTCACTGGCAGCAATCCACTTGTTGGTGCGTCGCAGGATGGAGATATACGATTTCCCGACATGACCGATGCTTACGATCCCGGACTCAGAAGGGTGCTCCGCACGATCGGCGAGAAACTCGAGATCGAGCTCCGTGAAGGCGTATACGCGGGGCTGCTCGGGCCGTCTTACGAGACACCCGCCGAGGTGAAGATGCTTCGGTTGCTCGGCGCTGCCGCCGTTGGAATGTCGACGGTGGCCGAGGTTATTATGGCGCGAGCGTTGGGGATCCGCGTAGTCGGCGTAAGCTGCATAACCAACGCTGCAGCCGGGGTTACCGGTGCTGCGCTCAGTCATGCGGAGGTTTTGGCTACCACTCAGCGAGTCGGTGTAACGTTCGAATCATTGGTGACCGCTTTTCTGCGGGAGACTGCCTCTCAGGCGTCTGCGGCCAGGTGATTCAACGGACCGTTTCCGGATCCGATACCGGGTGCCGTCCTAATGGCATTTTGGACGTAGTCGATCGACCGGCGCACGGCCGCATGGAGCGATTCACCTTTCGCTAATTGCGCTGTGATCGCTGCAGAGAGAGTGCAGCCGGTTCCGTGGGTGCTCGTACTCCCCAGCCGCTGCCCGCGGAAGGTGCGTGCGTTTCCGTCGTAAAGAACGTCGAGCACTCTGTCGCCGGATGCGAGGTGCCCGCCCTTCACCAGCGCCGCATGCGCGCCCATCTCGCTCACGATCGCCTGCGCGGCCAACGCCATGCCATCTTCGTCCTCGATCGCGGATCCGACGAGCATCTCCGCCTCGCGAATGTTGGGCGTGACCAGGTATGCGCGGGGAATTAGCTGCTTAGTAATGACTTCGATCGCGTCGCGCTCCAGAAGCGCGTCTCCCGAGCTCGCGACCATAACCGGGTCGAGCACATAGTTGCGGAGTGAGTTCGCGTCGATTGCTTCGGCAACCGCCGATGCGATTGCGGCGGTGGCCAGCATTCCAGTTTTGAATGCCGAGGGCGGCAGGTCACTCGCGACCGAATCGATCTGGGCGCGTACCAATGCGACGGATACCGGCTCCCACGCGTCCACCCCGCGAGTGTTCTGCGCCGTGACCGCCGTGATCGCGCAGGTGCCGAAAACACCGAATCTCTGAAACGTCTTGAGATCAGCCTGGATGCCGGCGCCCCCACCTGAGTCGGAGCCCGCGATTGTGAGCGCAATCCTCATATAGAAAAGATGCGCCGCGAGTGATCGCGGCGCATAGCGCGTAAGAGGATGGAACGCCGGCTACTGGACCTGTCGTGGCGGCGGGGAAGGCGGTAGCGACTGGAGCCGTGCCTTGAAGATATGGAAGTTGCGAGTGTCGGTGCCCAGACTGGCGAGCTTGCCAGGCGGAACCTGATTGATCTGAGTTTGGACCGCAGTGATACGATCTTCTTCGAGAGGGTGGGTGAGGAACCACGCCTCGACGCCAGCGGGACGCGTCTTTCGCTCGTCGAGGAGTTTCTGGAACATCGTCACCATCCCTTCCGGATTTATTCCCGCGGCAACGACGTTCTTGAACCCCTCCTGGTCCGCTTCGGCTTCATCCTGTCTGCTGAATCTGGCGAAGACCGCGCCGCCCGCGACATTGATCGCCGCATTCGCGACGCCGTTATTGCAAACTCCAGTGAGGACACAAGCGAGCGTAATGCCGACGTTTGCTCCTTGTTCCTTTTCCATCTGCTTCACGGTGTGCCGGCGCACGACGTGGCCGATCTCGTGGCCGAGGACGCCCGCGACTTCATCCATCTTGTCGGCGCGCTCGATGAGGCCGCGATTCACGTAAACGAACCCACCCGGGACGGCGAACGCGTTCACTTCTTTGCTATCGACAATGAAAAAATGCCAATCAAGATCGCGGCGGCTCGTCAGGCCAGCGATGGAGTCTCCGAGAACGTTGATGTACCGATTCAGCTCGGGATCCTGGATGATT
Source organism: Gemmatimonadaceae bacterium (assembly GCA_050733495.1). GTDB lineage: Bacteria > Gemmatimonadota > Gemmatimonadetes > Gemmatimonadales > Gemmatimonadaceae > UBA4720. The sequence continues at coordinate 5,459 of JBOHTC010000231.1, forward strand.
GGTAGTTGAGCGTTGATCTGTTGCGCATATTCCTGTCCCATCTGCACTTCCTGCTGCTGCGAGATGGCGCACGCAACGAGTGACGACGCGAGTATAACTCCTATGAGAAATCGCTTCATTGAGACCCCGGCGATGAGATTGCTGTCGAGACGCGAAGGCAAAACATACTCCAGCGAATGGTCGAGTCGTATACTGTGAAATTACTCACACTTGCACGTGATCTGCAGCGAAGAAAGGCGCGCGAGAAGCAATCGCTGTTTGTCGCCGAAGGTATCCGCTCCGTAGAAGAGTTGATCCGATCACGTTTGCCGATCCGAGGCGCCCTCGTTACGAGCAATCTGGCCACGGCGCCGCGCGGAGAATCGCTTCGGAGACAACTCGATCAATCCGGTGTCGAAGTGACCGAGGTATCGGAGAAGGATTTCCAGACCGCCGCCGAGACCGAGTCTCCCCAGGGGGTTCTCGCAATCGGCGAAGTTCCGGTCCGCGCTCTGAATACACTCGAGATTCCCGCTGAGTGCCGTCTCCTGGTTCTCGACGGGGTCCAGGACCCCGGTAACGCCGGAACCATCATACGAACGGCCGCGGCCCTCGGCGCTGCCGCCACGATCGCCCTACCCGGGACGGTAGATCTTTGGAACTCCAAAGTCATCAGGGGTTCAATGGGAGCCCAGTTCAATCACCCAGCCCTGCACGCTGAGATTGCCGATCTGCTGAGTTTTCTGGACCTGCAAGGCATCGAGCTATGGGCCGCCGATTCCCGGGGGGAACCAGTCGATAGAACCCGTGCTATTAGGCGCCTGGCAATCGTCGTAGGTAATGAAGGCTCGGGCCTCAACCCGGAGATCAGGGCGAAAGCGCGCAGGACCATCTCGCTTCCGATCTCCAGTGCGGTTGAGTCCCTGAACGTCGCAGTGGCGGCGGGCATCATCCTCTTCGAGCTCAGGCAATGATTGATATTCTGACGGACATCTACGTATTCGTCGTTGGGCTGTGTGTTGGATCGTTCCTCAACGTTTGCATCGGCCGCTGGCCCGAGGGACTCTCCGTCGTCAAGCCGAGGTCGCGGTGCCCGAAGTGCGGTCATCCGATCAGGGCAAGGGAGAACGTTCCCGTTTTCAGCTGGCTCCTTCTGCGTGGGCGCTGCAGCTCCTGCAGGGAACGGATCTCGATTCAATATCCGATCGTCGAGTTTCTGGTCGGCCTCCTATGGCTCGCAGCGATGCTGCGATTCGGAATGTCATTCACTGCATTCCGCGTGGCCGTTGTCGCGACGGTACTCCTCGGAATCTCGCTGACGGACGCCAAGCATTTTCTCATCCCCGACGGCTTTACCGTTTTCGGCGTGTTCTTCGTGCTGATCACGTCGATCGTCGCTCTCTTTTTCGGGGACAGCGCGCCATTTGTACGGCCGTGGGATGCGCTCATGGGGATGTGTGTCGGTGCCGGAGCGATCGCCATCGTCGGATGGCTCGGCGAGGTTTGGCTCAAGAGGCCTGCGATGGGATTCGGCGACGTAACCCTGATGGCAGTGGTCGGTGCTGCCGTCGGGCCGACGCGGGCTCTGCTGACGATTTTCATTGGCGCGGTCCTGGCCCCGATTGTTCTGCTCGGCGTCGTATATCCGCTTTCTGCCCGCGGATTCGCGGACGATAAAGGACAGACCGAGCTGGCGCTCGAGGCGAGCGGAGGGTGGCGGAAGCGAGAGCTTCCATTCGGCGTCTTTCTTGCGCCCGCTGCGTTGATCGCTTTGCTTTGGGGAGATGCGATCATCGCCTGGTACCTCCGCATATCCGGACTCTGATTCTCGACGGATCGTTCTCGTTCCTGATTTCAAGTGAGTTTTAGTATCGAGCGGGCCATTGTTATCGGCGCGGCGGCGTCGGTTGTACTCGTGTCTGCGTGCGATAGTCAGAAGCCGCAGTACGAGGGTCCCTATGCGAGTCAGGTGGCCGAGGCTGTTCCTGCGATCGAGAAGGCAGTGGGTCTCAAGTTCAAGACGCCGCCAAAGGTTGAGACACGCTCGAAGGATCAGGTGCGGCAGTACATCATCAGCCAGGTGAGCGATTCGCAGGCCGTTCGTGAGCTCACCGGAGAGGAGGCGGCATACAAGCGCCTCGGCCTCATTCCGGATACGCTCAAGCTGCAGCCGTTCCTCGAGAGTCTGCTCGTTGAGCAGATTGTCGGGTTTTACGATCCTCATACCAAAATTCTGTACATCGTCGACGGCTCACCGAAGGACCTGGTCGCGACTATCGTGACCCACGAGCTGGTTCACGCTCTGCAGGATCAGTACATCAGCCTCGACTCCGTGCAGAAGTTGACCGGCGACAACGACCGGCAATCGGCGGCGCAATCCGTGTTCGAAGGCCAGGCTGTTTACGAGCAGATCTCGATCATGCTGGGCGGATCAAACATCGCCATCAATCTCCCGGGAGGTTGGGACCGGATCCGCGACATGATCAGGGAGACCCAGTCGTCGATGCCGATCTTCGCATCCGCGCCGCGAGTGATTCAGGAGACTCTCATCTTCCCGTACCTGAGCGGGGCGGAGTTCTATCGTAATTACAAGGAGCGAAAGCCGGGCTCGATTATCTACAAGGACATGCCTGTTTCGACCGAACAGATCATTCATCCCAACGCGTACTTCATCAATCGCGACGCTCCAACCAGAATCAGCCTCGGCGCGCTCTCGAACGCGAAGGATGAATACGAGAATGATTTAGGAGAGTTCGAGACGAGGCTCTTTCTTTTTCAGCATCTCGACGATCAGAACGACGCGATTCGCGGGGCCTCCGGCTGGGACGGTGACCGGTACGCGGTGATAAACACGCCGCAGGGCCCCGGGATTGTCTGGCTCACTGTATGGGATTCTTCCGTCGAGGCTGGGGAATTCTACGATTTGGCAGGGCAGGCGATCGAGAAAAGGTTCTCGACGAAAGCGACGGGCAGCGGGACGCTAAAGAAGTACTCGACGGGAGGGAGAGCTTTACAGCTGTCGACCGTGGAGATAGGAGGGCGCCCCGTGGTGATTTATGAGGATCTACCGGCGGGCGCGAACCCCAACATCATTAGTCCGGCTCAAGTTAAACTGGCGCAGTGAGGCGGGAAGCGGGAAGCGGTGGGCGGGAAGCGGTGGGCGGGAAGCGGTTTGAGGACCGAGGGCCGAGGACCAAGTGCATTGCTGATCGCGGACTGATTGAGGAGTACGAACTATTGAGACCCGTCCTCAGTAGTTCTCGATGCTCGATTGATCCGCAATTATCAATGCCGTTAGTCTTCGGCACTCGGTCACGTTGTTCCTCCCGCTTCCCGCCCACCGCCCACCGCCTACAGCCCCAGCAGCTTCTGCAACCCGAACGTGCACACCCCGATCAGGCCCCCGAGCACATAACCCGTCGTGATGATCAGGTTGAGCTCGTTCTGAATCACATTGCGCAGAATCTCTTCGACGCGCTCGACGCTGAATGCCATCACTTTGCGCTCGACCATCGCCTGGACATCGAGCTTTCGTATCAGCTCTGGGAGCTGATCGTGTATCCACTCCCAAATTACCGGTGCTGCTGAAGCGGCCAATCGAGCCGGTGCCTCCGGGTCCTTTTTCGCCTCGATGTCGCCGAGGATATCGGAGATGGGCTTCTGCAAGTATGTCAGAATCGCGTCGTGAATCGTGTTTGAGATCTCGTCCCTGATCTCGGGCTCTTCCAGCAGCCCAACAACCTGCTCCACTCCATCGGTCTCAATCGCATCGAGAACGGAGTCGAACTTTTTTTCGGTCATCATCAGTTTGGCGAAAATGCGCTCGTGGAACCGCATGTCGTCGACGAACCGATTGAACATCGAATGCAGCGCGCCGCGAAGCTTTATGCGCGTCGTCGGCTGGCCGAGAAATGCGCCCAGCTTGGTCATCGCGACGGGCAAATAGGCTGTAGTCGCTCCCTCGAGCGCGGTGACGACTGCTGGAGGGACTTTGTCGATCAGCGGATCGCGTGACGTCAGCATTCCGGCGATCACATCTTCGACTCGCGACTGAAATGCTGCCAACAGCTCCGGCCGGGCGAGCTCGCTCTGCAAGTCTCCCGGAGTGAGGAGTCGCTCGCCTACGGTGCGGCCGAGACTTTTAGCGAGCCTTGCCTGATTCTTTGGAATCGCTCCCTGAAATCCAAATCTTTTCTTTTTCGGATTGAAGAGCATCCATACGGCAACGGTGTCGGAAAGTCCTCCCGCCGCCGTTCCGACAAAGACGTGAATGCCGAACTGGACCCAGGAATTGGTGAGATTCACCTACGACGTGACTGCTCCTGCCGGGCTCGACTGATTGATTGAGGCTGTGTTCGAGTCGAGGACGGAGTTTTTCGCTTCGACGTCGCCGTGCGGCTCGAGCGCGTCCGCGAGCGTTCCGGGCCCTCTGGCCAGGAGCGCGAGATGAATGATGTCGTCCATCGTCGAGACGAAAGTGAACATCATGCTGTTGACCACTTCGTCCGGAATGCCGCGCAGATCTTTTTCGTTGGACTTGGGCAGAATCACCTGGCGCAGGCCGGCGCGATAAGCCGCCATCACTTTTTCCTTGACGCCGCCAATCTCGAGAACTTTTCCTCGTAGGGTCATCTCGCCCGTGAGCGCAATGTCCCGGCGAACAGGACGTCTGCTCAGGACGCTCGCGATAGCCAGAGTTACAGCTGCGCCGGCGCTCGGACCATCCTTGGGGATCGCGCCCGCCGGGAAATGCACGTGCAGATCGCACTCCTTGAATTCCACGTCATCGACGCCCAGCGTGTGAGCGCGGGAGCGGACGTAGGAATACGCGGCATCGACCGATTCGCGCATCACATCACCGAGCTGTCCTGTGACTGTAAGACGTCCGGTGCCAGGCATTCTGAGCGCTTCGATCACCATGAGGTCCCCGCCGGTCGCCGTCCATGCCATTCCCGTTACCGCGCCGATCTCCGGCTCTTGTTCCGCGTCTTCCAGCGTGTACGTCGGATTGCCGAGAATATCGACTACCATTGCGTTATCGACTACCCACGCGCCTTCCTCACCGTCGGCTTTTTTCCGCGCGCGCTTCCGCATCAGCGCCGCAATGTTGCGCTCGAAATTTCTGAGTCCCGCCTCGCGCGAATACCGATTTGAGATGAAGCCCAGGACTTCGTCCGTGAATTGAATGTCTTTGTCGGTGATGCCGTGTTCCTCGAGCAACCTCGGCAGCAGATATCGCCAGGCAATTTCGACTTTTTCCTCGACGGTGTAGCCGAGAACTCTGATGACTTCCATGCGGTCGCGGAGGGGTGCAGGAATGTCGTAGAGATTGTTGGCGGTGCAGATGAAGAGAATGCTCGAGAGATCAAACGGCAGGTTGAGATAATGATCGACGAAGTTGGAATTCTGCGATGGGTCGAGGACCTCGAGCATAGCCGCCGTAGGATCTCCCGAGGGACCTCCGCTAGTCATCTTGTCGATCTCGTCGATCATGAGCACTGCGTCTCTGACGCCGACGCGGCGGAGGGACTGCAGAACCAGTCCCGGCATTGCGCCCACGTAGGTGCGACGGTGTCCACGTATCTCGGCTTCATCTCTCACGCCGCCGACTGAGATCCGATAGAAAGCCCGGTTGATCGAGGACGCGATCGCCTCTCCGAGTGATGTCTTGCCGGTTCCCGGAGGGCCGACGAAGCAGAGAATGGGGCCGTGCGGGTCACCGCCCCGCAGCTTCCGAACAGCGAGATACTCGGTGATGCGTTCCTTCGCCTCCTTCAAACCGTAATGCCGGCTATCCAGAAGCTCTTCCACCTTTTTCAGCTCGATGACTTCATCGCTACTCGACTTCGTATTCCACGGCAGCGCCAGCATCCAGTCGAGATAAGTGCGAATGACCTGATACTCGCTCGATGCAGGCGAGAGATTTCGCATCCGCTCGATTTCGCGCCGTCCTTCCTGCGCGGCTTTTTCCGGGAGATTGGCCTCTTCGAGCTTCTTCAGCGTCTCGATCGCTTCCTTCTCACCGGGATCGCCTTCTCCGAGCTCAGACTGAATCGCGCGTAACTGCTGCCTCAGGTAGAACTCGCGCTGATGCTGCTCGATTTTGATCTCTGTCTGACGTTTCACATCTTCTGCGACGCGCGCTCGACCGACTTCGCGCTCGACTCGGCCGAGCAGGAACTTAAGCCGCTGGCCAATGTTGAGACGCTGAAGGATCTCGTCCTTGTCCGAGACCTTGAAGTTCAGGTTCGTCGCGGCCAGATCGGCGAAGCGCCCCGGATCGGAGATGTTCATCTTGAGGATCGCCGGCACTTCGTCCGGAATGCGGTCGATCAGCTCAGCGAGTGTCTCGGCGCCAGTCACAATCCGCGAGATGAGGTCATCGACTTCGTTTGGATCGGGCGGAATCTCCTTGGCCGGCTTGATACGCACGATCGGGAACGGATCGGTCTGAACCACGCCTTCCACCACGATCCGGCGGAGCCCCTGGAGCGTGATCTGGACGGTTTCGCCCGGGAGGTTGATGCGCTCGTGAACCCGGGCAGCGACGCCGACTCGTCCGACGAAGCGCTCGGGATCGAGCACGTCGTCGTGATCACCTGTTGCCACGACGAGTCCAACGATGAGTCCCGATTGCTCGTTCGCTCTGAGCAAAGCGAGGTTTTCAGGGGCGCCCATCTGTACCGCGATGGTGCCGAGTGGATAAACGATCGTCGATCGCAGTGCCATCAGAGGCAGCGTCGATGGAATTTCGGCCTGAAGGATGTCGTCTCTACGCTGCGTCGCAGCCATGCAATCTCTCTCTAACCAGGTTGTGCGTCAGTTGTTTCAGAAGTTAACGGCGCCTAAGTTTAAAGGCTATGTTCGAAGACCTTAGCGAGAAGCTCGAAGCAACATTTGCCCGTCTGCGGGGCCGTGGTGTTCTCAGCGAATCCGACATCAAGGAGGGGCTCCGCGAGATCCGGCGGGTGCTACTCGAGGCCGACGTCAACTTTCAATTGACGCGTGAGTTTCTCGAACGTGTCGAGCAAAAAGCGAAAGGTATTTCGGCGCTGAGTACCGTTTCGCCAGGACAGCAGCTTGTCAAGGTTGTCCACGAGGAGCTTATCGAGATGCTCGGCGAGCGTCGAGAGGGACTAAAGCTGAGTACGGTCCCGCCCTCGGTAGTGATGATGGTCGGCCTCCAGGGTTCGGGCAAAACGACAACTGCGGCGAAGCTCGCCCGCAAGCTCAAAGCGGAGGGAAGGTCCACGCGACTCGTTGCGGCAGACGTCTACCGTCCGGCGGCCATAGATCAGCTGGAGACTTTGGGACGCGAGCTCGACATTCCAGTTTACGCTGACCGGACGACTAACGATGTCGTCAGGATCGCGCGTGCGGGCGTGGCGGAGGCGCTCAGGGAGCGCGATCGGGTAGTGATCATCGATACCGCGGGCAGACTTCAGATCGACGACGCGATGATGCAGGAGCTCTCACGGCTCAAGGAGGCGCTCCACCCGTCTGAGATTCTCCTCGTTGCCGACGGAATGACGGGTCAGGACGCCGTCAAGATCGCCCAGGGATTTGATAGCGCACTCGACGTAACGGGTGTCGTGCTCACCAAAATGGACGGCGACGCGCGAGGTGGTGCCGCTCTCTCGATCTACGGCGTTACGCACAAGCCCATCAAATACATTGGCGTCGGTGAAAAATCTGATGCGCTGGAAGAATTCCATCCCGACCGAATGGCCGGTCGCATACTTCAGATGGGCGACATCGTCACTCTTGTGGAGAAAGCCCAAGCGTCGTTCGACGAAGCCGAGGCGAAGCGGCTTGAAAAGAAAGTCCGGAAGGAGGGAATGGATCTCAATGATTTCCTCAACAGCATGCGACAGATCCAGAAGATGGGTCCGCTCGAGGGGATCCTCAAGATGCTGCCGGGCGTGAACACAAAGGCGCTGAAGCAGATGAAGGCCGATCCGAAGCGCATGAAGCACGTGGAGGCGATCGTGCTTTCGATGACGCCCGCCGAGCGCAAGAATCCGGGAATGATCAACGGTTCTCGTCGCCTGCGTATCGCAAAGGGAAGCGGACGTCCGATCAGTGACGTGAACCGGCTGCTCGATCAGTTCCGCGAGATGCAGAAAATGATGAAGAAGATGGCCGGTGGAGGGAGGATGCCGGCGATGCCGGGGATGTTCGGCCGCTAGTCAGGATCGTCGCTAGGCGCGGGGCGCCGAGCCCGCGAGGACGAGATGATTCTCCTGCTATCAAGCTCGGCTCACACCGGGGCTCGCGTATGAGCGTTGTTGATTGCTTGCTGCTTGCTCGAGCAAGCGATGGACTTCGCCGTCTGTGACCTGCGAAAAATCATCGTACCAGAGACCTACGGCGCGAAACGGTTCAGGAGTAACCGCGCACACGATCTCGTCGGCAACTTCACGAAATGAGTCGCAGGTTTCGGGAGTAGCTACGGGTACCGCGACCACGACTCGCGCCGGGCCTTCCTGCCGTAGGGCCGCAACCGCGGCTTTCATGGTCGAGCCCGTGGCGAGTCCGTCGTCGACTAATATCACCGTCTTCCCGGTAAGATCCGGGAACGGCTTATCATCCCGGTAGAGTAGCTCGCGTCTCTCGAGCTCCGACTGTTCCGCACGGGTTATCCTCTCAAGATCGTTTTCGGTGATTCCAGCTACACGGATCAGGTCGAGATCCAGCACGCGCACGCCACCGCTTGCGAGCGCGCCGATTGCCAGCTCCTCCTGCCACGGAAGGCCAAGCTTTCGCACAACGAATACGTCGAGAGGAGCGCCAAGCGCCTGCGCGACTTCGAAACCTACCGGAACGCCGCCTCGCGGCAGCGCGAGAACAATGACGTCAGGGCGACCCGCGTAATCTCCAAGCACCCGAGCGAGCCGTCGGCCCGCGTCTCTTCTGTCGCGAAAACGTTCATTCATCAGTCGCCTCCGGATCATCGAGCATTCCAAATGCGGCAAGCGCTACGCCAATGACTTCTCTCGGCGGAGCGTTTGAGTGATGCGGCAATGCGATGGGGATCCTTCCACGTAAAAACCCCGCGATCGAGATCGAGTGCGTTGCTGTGTGCGGTGACCGAGGCCGACGATCGTTTGCCACCACGCTTTAGTTTCGATGCGGCGTTGGTCATCGAGATCATTCCCATTCCTCAATGCTTTCACGACTCGCCGCCAGTTTTCTCACGGCGGTCCGTGAACTGCGGGGTAGATGTTGCCGCGCCAATGAAGCGATTTGAAAACCGGCGCGAGGTACGAGGGTTCCGGTACCTGATCATCGCAGCGGAGGAAACGTGCCAGAGTCTGAGACAATCGAACGAGCACAAGAAACGCGGCGCGAACGCGGGCGCGCACGAAGTGAGAGTGTTCTGAGCGTCGCCGCACGGTTATATTGCGAGACCACAAAATCGGGTGCGCGCCGGAACTGCCGGTGATGCGAGGAGCCCGTCACGGGACGCTCTGCGTCTCGACTAACACCCCTCACAGGGAGCAGGACTGACATGGTAAAGATTCGTCTCCGCCGGGTTGGGCGGAAAAATGCGCCGTTTTATCGAATTCTCGTCGCTGACTCGCAGAGTCCGCGCGACGGAAAATTCATCGAGATCATCGGACAGTACGCTCCCCGGAAGAGTGAGGGCTCGCTGCACGTGGACGAAGAGCGCGCCAATTACTGGCTGGGCGTGGGTGCACAGCCCACCGACACAGTGAGATCGCTGCTTCGGCGCGCCGGGATCCTCAAGCGTCGTCACGAAGCGAGGCTCGGTATCCAGCTCAAGTCGACTGCGGTTCCGCTCAGCGAAAAAGCGGACGAAGCAGGCGCGAGCGCCTAAAGCGCAGAAGCCGCACATGGCCGAGCCCGAATACGCGATTGTCGGGCTGATCCGCAAAGCACAGGGAATTCGAGGAGAGGTCGTCGTCGAGCCTTTCACCGACAAGCCGGACGTGGTCTTCGCGTCTGGCAGTCGTGTTTTTGCGGGAACCGCGGCGGGGGACCTCGCGGTCGCACACGACGCGAAGGGCGCGGAGGAAATCCCTACGCTCACCATCGCTGAATCGAAACCGTTCAAGAAAGGGCTGATCGTGCGATTCGAGGAGCTCCAGGATCGCGACAGCGCGGAGCTATGGCGAGGCAGATACCTGCTCGCCCCGTTCAGCGAGCTGCCACCGCTCCAGGAAGATGAGGTTTATCTCCACGATCTCGTCGGAATGACAGTCCTTGCGAGGACTGGCGAGCGCATCGGCACCGTATCGACGTTCTACGAGCTTCCGCAGGGCGTCATGATCGAAGTGAACACCGACCGCGGAAGCGTCGTCGTTCCGTACCGCAAAGAGTTCGTGTTCAGTGCAGACACCCAAAATCGAACGCTCGTGGTGAATGAGGCGTCCGGTCTCTTTGAATAAATGACGCTCCGAATAAACATCGTCACCATCTTCCCGGAATTCTTTGCCGGACCGTTGGGACTGAGCATTCCATCGCGTGCCGCTTCGGCGGGTAGCGTCAGCTACAACGTGATCGATCTGCGGGACTTCACGCACGACAAGCACCGCACGGTCGACGATTATCCCTACGGTGGCGGTGCGGGAATGGTGATGAAGCCCGGGCCCTTCTTCGAGGCGGTTGAATCGCTTGGCGCCAAGACACCGATCGTACTGCTTTCGGCGCGAGGTCCCATCTTTTCCCACGCCGACGCCGAACGGTTTGCGGGCGGGGAAGAACTGACGCTTCTCTGCGGGCATTACAAGGACATCGATCAGAGGGTGGCGGATCACCTCGCCACCGAAGAGATGTCTCTTGGCGATTTTGTGCTCAGCGGGGGTGAAGCCGCCGCGCTGGCGATAATCGACGCGACCGTGAGACTGCTGCCCGGCGCGATGTCCGACCCGGATAGCGCGCGAGGTGATTCGTTTTACGGACGCGGATTGAGCGCGCCGAGCTATACGAGACCGCCCGAATTTCGCGGACACGGGGTGCCCGAAGTTCTTCTATCGGGCGACCACGCGAGGATCGCGAAGTGGCGCGAAGAGGAAAGCGTGCGACTCACCCGCCGGCGCGAGGACAACCGAAACGACAAAGACAATTAGTCGCCGCCCCGCGGCTGGCGTTGATGGCGCTAAAGGTTTACTTTTCGAGGCTTCCCAAGAACCTCCTAAACACGTCTTTATCAGGCTGTTAACTCCAGCCCCGAGCGTCATATGCACCCCTTCATCGAAACCCAGAAAGAGTGGCTCAGAGACAACGTTCCCCCGTTCAGGGCAGGTGACACTCTGCGCGTGAACGTACGCGTTCGAGAGGGCGACAAGGAAAGAGTCCAGGCCTTTGAGGGAGTCTGCATAGCGAAGCGCGGCAGTGGCGTGAGCGCGACGTTCACAGTTCGGAAAATCTCGAATGGCGTCGGCGTCGAGCGAATTTTCCCGCTTCACAGCCCTATGATCTCCGAGATCCTGGTGATGCGCCGCGGGCGCGTGCGCCGCGCGAAGCTGTATTACCTCCGCCAGCTCACGGGCAAAGCGACGCGAATCAGAGAACGCAAGGCCAAGGTTGTGGTGCCTGAGAGCGACGCGCCGGCAGAGGCCGGAGCAGAAGCGTAGACAAGCCGCTGGCGCCGCGAAGTGCGACGGCGTAAGCGCTGGACCACCATCGAGCGTGACCTTCGGGCAGCAAAAGGTCCGCTACTCGCAGGCGTCGACGAAGTAGGACGCGGTCCGATCGCCGGCCCGGTCGTCGCGTGCGCCGTGATCATGCCGGCAGAAGTGCGCGCGATCTCGGGAGTCGACGATTCCAAGCGCCTGACGCACCTGCAGCGCGTTAGGCTCGCAGGGAAAATCCGACAACGCGCAGTCGCTTTCGCCCTCGGCGCAGCGTCGGTGCGCGAGATAGAGCGCATCAACATCTATCAAGCGAGCGCATTGGCGATGCACCGAGCGTTGCGCCGACTGCCGGTAACACCGGATCACGTCGTGATAGATGGACGAGCCATGCGTACGTTGCCGATCCCCCACACAGCGGTTGTCCACGGCGACGCGAGGTGCTTCAGCATCGCTTGCGCATCGATCATCGCCAAAGTCACCCGGGATCTCCTCATGACTCGGCTAGCCCAACGATATCCGCACTATATTTGGGAACACAACGCCGGCTACACCACTCGCGACCACGTGGCCGGACTCGCCGCACACGGGATCACTCCACACCATCGCAAAAGCTTTTGCAGGATCAGCGATCTTCTACTCGAGATCCAGCAGCAGACAGAGCTCGAAGACATTGAGCAGCGTGCGCTCGACGATGTGGGATTGCCGGACGAAGACGACCTGGACGACGAATTGATCCTGAGAGACGTCGAACACGACGAGACGCAGTCGGAGTCCCAAGAGAGTCTCTGAGCGGAATAGTCAAGACAGCAGAACGCGAGGAAGTAAATTTGGCTGAAGCGCTTGTTGGTCTGATAATGGGCTCCAAGTCGGACTGGGACACCATGCAGTATGCAGCGCAGCTCCTCGAAGCGCTGGGTGTGCCGCACGAGACAAGAGTGGTTTCGGCGCACCGCACACCGGATCTTTTGTTCGAGTATGCGGCGTCCGCCGAATCTCGCGGAATCCAGGTGATAATCGCCGGTGCTGGTGGCGCGGCTCATCTCCCCGGTATGACCGCGGCAAAGACGTCGGTCCCGGTGCTTGGAGTCCCCGTCGAATCGAAGGCGCTCCAGGGCATCGATTCACTTCTCTCGATCGTGCAGATGCCCGCCGGCGTGCCTGTGGGAACTTTGGCGATTGGTAAGCCCGGCGCTATCAACGCCGCGCTCCTCGCCGCGTCGATAGTTGCGCTCAACAATCCCGACGTACGGGAGCGACTTCGTGCGTTCCGTGCGGAGCAAACGGACGCAGTCCTGGCGCAGCCAGATCCGGCGGCCGCCAAAGAGTGAAGATCGGTGTTCTCGGTGGCGGGCAACTGGGCCGGATGCTCGCTCTCGCCGGCTACCAGCTGGGTCTCGAATTCCGGTTCTTCGATCCGAATTCTGGCGCGCCGGTTGGACAGATTGGCGAATTGGTAGCGGCGCCCTATGACGACCACGCGGCTCTGGAGCGCTTTCTCGCCGGCGTTGACATCGTCACTTACGAGTTCGAGAGCATTCCACTCTCGGCAGTGGAGTTCGTAGAAAAACGGGTAAAGGTTTACCCTCCCAGAAAAGCGCTGGAGATCGCGCAGGATCGCCTCCTCGAGAAGCGCCTCTTCGAAGAGCTGGGAATTCATACACCGGCATTTGCGCCCGTCGACAGTCTCGCAGATCTGAGCAAGGCCGTTTCCCGGATCGGATGCCCGGTCGTGCTCAAGACCCGCCGGATGGGTTACGACGGCAAGGGCCAGTCAGTGATCAGAGATGCTTCGGCTATCGACGCAGCGTGGAAGAAATTGGGAGGCGTTCCACTCCTGGTCGAACAGTACGTGCCCTTTCAGTACGAAGTCTCCGTCATCGGAGTCAGGGACGCACAAGGTCGTGAGTCGTTCTATCCGCCGGTAGAAAATGTCCACCGGGACGGAATTCTCAGGAAGTCGAAAGTCCCCGCGAGCCGCGTTGCACCAGAGACCGCCGCACTCGCCGTCAATTACTGCAGCCGAGTGATGACTCGGCTCGCTTACGTCGGCGTGCTCGCGTTGGAGCTGTTCGTAGTCGACGACACACTTGTCGCGAACGAGATCGCCCCGAGGGTGCACAACTCGGGGCACTGGAGCATCGAAGGGGCGGAAACGAGTCAATTCGAGAACCACCTCCGGGCCGGCCTGGCGCTCCCTCTGGGGGCGACTGCGCTGCGCGGAGTATCCGGAATGCTCAACATCATCGGACACATTCCGGTGCGGCATGACATACTCGCGGTAGAGGGAGCGCACCTGCACCTCTATGGGAAGTCGCCGACTGAAAAGCGGAAAGTGGGACACGTCACCCTGGTCGCGCGGTCGGACGCGGAACTGGGGCCGCGGTTAACCGAGGTTGAGCGGATCCTGGGCCGGCCCGAAGATTCGGCGTGAAACCGTCTCAAACCGTTGCGAGCCGACTACTGTCATATTTGCAGCCAAGACGTACGGGCGTTCCTTCCCGTTCAAACCTTTGAGTAGCTCGAGCTATCCAATCTTGCAACAAAGTCCGGACAACGAACAAATGGCGGCTGCATCGAGCACCGTTCTCGTACCGATGGGTGATTCAGCGGACGTAGCCCTGGCTGCGGCCGGGGACCGTCAGGCATTTGAGCGGCTTTACCGGACGCACGCAAACAGGGTCTACTCGCTCTGCACCCGGATGAGCGGGAGCAGGGTGAAGGGCGAGGAGCTGACTCAGGACGTATTTGTCAGGACCTGGGAGAAGCTGCCGCAGTTCAGGGGCGAGAGCGCTTTCTCGACGTGGCTGCACCGTCTGGCGGTGAACGTGGTTCTGAACGCGAGAAAGACAGAGGGAACCAGGGAATCCCGGACGGACGACGGTGATGTAGGTGACGACCGGTGGGACGAAGCTGCGCGAGCGCCGATGCACATCGAGAGGATGGATCTCGCGGAGGCGATTGCAAAACTGCCGGCTGGAGCGCGAAAGGTTTTCGTGCTTCACGACATAGAGGGTTACAAACACGAGGAGATCGCCGAGATGTGCGGGATCACCTCTGGCGGAAGTAAGGCGCAGCTGCATCGCGCGAGACTTCTTTTGAGAGAGGCACTGGAACGATGACTGACTCCAACATGACTTGCGAAGCATTTGACGCAGAGCTCGCCGACTATATCGAGGGAAGCCTCGATGCTAGCGTTCTCGAGCGCGCCGAGAGGCATCTGCGAGAGTGCGTCCGGTGCACGAGCCTGGTGAGAGATTTGGAGAGGATTCGGAAAGAAGCCGGCGCTCTTCCAGATCTGGTACCCGCTCGGGATCTGTGGGCAGGAATCGAAGGGCGCATCGTTGCGCCGGTGATCCCGCTCGTCGCGCGTCCGGAGAAGCGGAGACGTCTCACGCCGGCCTGGATGGGAGTCGCGGCCGCAGCGCTCATTATGAGCACGGCTGGAGTTACATACGTTCTGACTGCCCGCTCGCTTGATTCGCGTCCGGCCGTCATCATGGACGCCAAGAACACAACTCCAGCGCCGTCGCAGGCCAGTGAATCGACCCCCGTCGACAACCCAGCGTCGCGAGCATCTGGCGGCGTCGCGTCCGCGAACCCGAACACTTCTACAGAAGGCGTTGCCGTCGCTGAGAATCCCGGCAACAAGTCAGCAGGTCAAGCCACAGGCCGTCTCGTCAGTCGTGAGCCGTCGTCAGCCGCTGCGCACCCTGAAGCGGTATACGGCAAAGAGATCGAGATGCTCCAGAGTATCGTTCGGGAGAGGAGGGCCCAGCTCGACCCGGCGACGGTGGCAGTTATTGAAAGGAACCTTCAGATAATCGACATAGCCATTGAGCAGAGTCGCGCTGCGCTTGCCAAGGATCCAGCAAGCATTCTTCTGAGCGAGCAACTGTCTCATGCGCTCGACAAGAAAGTCGACCTTCTACGCACGGCAGCGATGCTGCCGTCGAGCACATAAAATGGAAATCCACTTGAAGCTGACACACCTGGCGATTGCGGCGGCGGCAGCGATGATACTTCCGGTCGCTGCGAGAGCGCAGGATCACCTGCGGACCCAAATCGATACGACGGTCAGGCTCGATCGCGGCGGGACTGTAGATCTTTCGCTTATCTCCGGGAAAATTCGCGTCACGGGATGGGACAGACCCGACGTGAAGATCGCCGCGTCGATAGACAATGGCGAGCTCCGATTCGATGCAAATCCTTCGAGGGTGAGCCTGAGCGTCGAAGATTCCGACGAATCCGGGAGACGGAGGCATCGCGACGTGGGCGATGCTCGCTACGAGGTCTCGGTGCCGCGCGGATCGAAGCTCATTCTCGAGGCCGTGTCAGGCGACATCACGGCAAGCGGCTCGCAGGGAGAGATCGAAGCGAACTCGGTGAGCGGTGATGTCGAGGTGACGAACGGCGTTCGGGAAGTGAGCGCTGAAGCGGTCTCCGGTTCCGTTCGTGCCTCGCAGATAAATGGAAATCTGCGTGCTGAGACCGTGAGCGGCGATGTCCGAGCGGAATCCGTGACGGGCGACGTAGAAGCCAGCTCCGTCAGCGGCAACGTGAAAATCGTTGGAGTGCTGTCAAAAGAAGTACGGACCGAAACTGTCAGCGGCGACATCACGTACGCAGGCAGTATCGATGCCGGCGGGAGGTACAGCTACGAATCCCACTCGGGAACCATCAGGCTCAACATACCGCGCGGCACCGGCGCACAGTTCAGCGTGGAAACTTTCAGCGGCGATGTGAGTGCGGATTTCCCCATTCAGATCCGCGCTGGAGGAAGCAAGAGAGAAGGTCACATGGAATTCACTCTCGGTGACGGCAGGGCACGCGTCACACTCGAGACTTTCAGTGGACGCGTTGTGATCGATACCGGCGCAGACTCAACCACCCGGAGAGACGATGAATAAGAAGGTTTTTGTCGCGGGCATTGCGCTCGCGTTAACAGCGCCCCTTCTCGGCGCACAGCAGCAATACGGACGCGACACGGATACATGGCGCTGGGACGGTCGGGTGGATGCCGGGCACTGGATGAACGTCTTCAATCTGAACGGCTCCGTCGATTTCGCGCCCAGCTCGGACAACATGGTGCACCTGGTCGCGGAAAAGCGATCGAACGGACGCCCGATGGACGATATCCATTACGAGGTCGTTCAGGCTGGCGGGAATGTCACCATCTGCGCGATTTGGAACGATAACTCGCGCTGTGAAGATGGTGAGATGCAGCAGTCTCGTAACAACGATCATAATGACAATCATTCCTCGGTGCGGATCACGGTGCAGGTGCCGCGCACTATTCGTGTCGGCGCGCACTCGGTGAATGGCGCCGTTGCGGTCAGGGATGTTGGCACCGAGGTAACCGCTACCACCGTGAACGGCGGAGTGAACGTTCGAAACGCAGTTGGGCCTGTCCGTGCGACAACGGTGAATGGCGGAGTGGATGTCAACACGTCCGCCGGTCCCGTCACCGCTACGACGGTGAACGGCAACGTCGAAGCGCGCATGGCGTCGCTTCGCAGCGATGACGACATGAGCTTCAAGACAGTGAACGGATCGGTATCGATTTACGTACCGGCGCGATTTGACGCGAATTTCCGCTTCGACACAGTACACGGGGGAATCGACAGCGATTTCCCAATGACGTTGACAGGTAAGTGGGGACCCAGACACGCATCGGGCACCATCGGCAATGGCGGAAGAGATCTCAGAGCGAGCAGCGTGAACGGCAGTATCGAACTAAGGAAGCAATAGGAGGCTTCAGTCCAAAAAAAGGGGGACCGGCGAAGCTCCCCTTTTTTTGAGCCCACTGACGTGATTTACGGGGAGATGGCTACACCCCACGGCTGTCGCCCTACTTTCACACTAGCGACGATCTTTCGCGTTCGCGCATCGATCACGCTCATGGTGTCCGACAAGCCGTCGGCGGTGTAGACCGTGCGGCCATCTGGCGAGATCGCGACTCCCCAGGGTCGCCGGCCGACCGGTATTCTTGCGACGACCGCGTTTCGCGTGGCGTCGATGACCGAGACAGAGTTCGCGTTTCCGTTGGCGACGTAGACCCAGCGCCCATCCGGTGAAACGACCACTCCGACAGGTTTTCCCTGGCGGTGCTCGAGCGGAATGACGTGGAGCACTGAGCGGGTCCTGGTATCGATCACCGAAAGGGTGCCGCCGATTTCCGCGGTGACATAGGCGCGCTTTCCGTCGGGCGAAAATGCGACTGAGCGCGGACGCTCTCCGTCTTGTCAGGCCTCTCGGGCTCTTCTGGCGCCTCGGATTTCTCGGGCGTCAGCGTCGCGTCTCTCGCCATAGCCGCGCCAAACGGAAGAAACATGCCTCATTCCGGGTGCGTGCGCGGTTCGCGGGACGTTACCGCGGCGCCCTCGATGCTCCGAGCAGAGTAACGCCGACGTAAATCGAGCGTTGGGTTCCCGGCTCATAAAACTTGCCGGCGGCGGCGTTCACGCTGACTGAAGAAACGTATTTGGTGTCGAACAAATTCTGCGCGCCGAAGGTTACCTCCGCCCCGGAATGTCCCATTGCCGCGTGCGTGACGAGCCGGGCATTGACGATCGCATAGCCGGGCGCGCTCTCCGAGTTGGCATCGTCGACGAACATTCGATCGGCGACGTTGGCTTCCGTGACGAACGCGCCAAAGAATCCGTGGGCCGTTATTGTCGCCTGGAAAACCTGCGCCGGAATGCCCGGGATGTGGTTACCGGCATAGCGAGCCGTGTCGACGGTGAAGTCGACGAAACGGTAATTCGCGTATGTGTAGGCTCCAGCGAGATCCAGTGGGCCTATGGTTACACCGCTGCCGAGCTCGACACCGCGCCGCGAAGTGCGGCCCGCGTTCCGAAAGTAACGCCGGCCCGCACCCCCAGGGATGTCGAAGGGAATGAGCTCGTCGTGGACGCTCGTCGCGAACAGCGCCGCGTTGTATTGCATCCCGCGGGTTGTAACACCCTTCGCTCCTACCTCGTACGTCGTCGATTTCTGCGGCTGGAGATCGCGATTGATGCCCGCCGCGCCGCTGGGCTGGTTTCCCAGCTCCGTGGCGGTCGGCGTCTCGAACGCAGACGATACGTTCGCATAGGCGCTCTGAAGTTGTGACAGTCGGACGAGCAATCCGATCATCGGACTCACCGCGTCCAGAAGCCGATGACCGGAGTCGTCCGGATTCGTCGCGTTGATCAGGCGATCCTTTACCTGAAAGCGAACCGCGTCAGCCCGCGCCGATGCGGTGAGACTGTAGCGATCACCGAGCTGCAGCTCGTCTCGCAGGTACGAGCCGAGCGAGGAGATGAGCTCGCGCTGGTCGAGAGTTACCACGCCGCGCTCGAATGCCAGATTTGGGCAGGTGGGCGTCGGTGCGGTCAGAGGTGGAATGTCGTTGCAGTTGGAGTAGTTGAGGCGAAGATCGTTCTGGAGCTGGAGATCTGTGCCCGCTGTTAGCCTTTGATCTATCCCAAACACCGATACGGGGACTGTCGCGCGTGCATTTCCGCCCGACGTCGTACGCCCCACGTCGACGATCCCGAAGGTCAGAGGATTCAAGAGCGACCGCGTGCCGGCATATGCGGAGATTTCGAGGTCACCGCGACCGACGGTGTGCCGGCCGGTGAGGCCGAGCTGCGACTGCGTGACAGCTTTGCGCGCCGCCTTTCTCACCGAAAGCGGATCTGCCATTCGGGGATTGGCCTCGAACTGCGCACGCGTCAATGCACCGGGATTCTGCGCGGTTGGCGTGTTTACACCAAGCCAGTCGAGAGCGTAGGAGCCGCCGCCCCGGTCGAGCGACAACCTCCCGAAGCCATTGGTCGTTTTCTGCCTGGAATAATCGCGGTAGCCGTCGCTCTCCGTCTCAGCGACGTTGCCCTGATAGGCGAATCGGCTAACTATCCCGCCTGTTTTCGCGACTAGCCTCCGCGTTCCGAACTCACCGGTCCAGATCCGTGCTTCACCCGAAACAGGCACTGGAAGCGGATCGCTCGTACGGATGTCGACGACTCCGCCTCCCGCGTTTCCATAGAGTGACGAGGAGCTGCCGCGCATCACTTCCACTTGTCCCACCGATTCGAGATCCAGATAATCCACTGGCGTCTGCCCGTCGGGGAGCGTGAGAGGAATTCCGTCGCGAAGCACACGAATCCCGCGAACACCGAACGCCGACCGCGCACCGAAGCCTCGAATCGAAATGCGCGGGTCCTGGGATGGATTATTCCGATTGGAGATCGTGAGGCCGGGCACCAGCCAGAGTGCCTCGTCGAGCGAGAGATGACGCTGGCCGGGACGAGTGGAATCCGGCGACTGGATTGTGACGGCGAAAGGCAGATCGAGGGTCGAGCCGCGAGTCCCGCGTCCGACTTCGACCACTACCGGCGGAAGCCTGGTCAAAGCCGTATCCTGCGCGGCTGCTTTCACGCTTGTGGTAGCAAGACCGAGGAGCACCAGCAGGGACGTGACCTTCGAATGCATCCCTGTATATAGTGGGGGGTCGGCGCTGTCTCAACGGCGCCCGTAAGCCGCGATGCTTCAGGAGGCGGTACCAGGTACCTGGTACCTGGTACCTGGTACCTGGTACCCGATGACTAACCCTCGTCGAGAACTTTCCTTACTGTCTGAAGTAGTGCCTCTGTCGTGAAAGGCTTCTGCAGGAAGCTCTTTGAAGGCTCGATGAATCCGCGTCGGATAATGTCGTCGTCAGTGTAGCCCGACATGTACAACGACTTTATCGTCGGCCTGACACCGACAAGCCGCTCCACGAGCCCGCGTCCGTTCATGCCCGGCATCACGACATCGGTCAGCACCAGATCGATCTGTCCCTTTTCCCTGCTGGCGATCTCCATCGCATCGCGGCCGTGCTGCGCGGGAATCACCCGGTAGCCTTGCTTCTCCAGAATTCTGCAAGTGAGCCCGCGCACTGCTTCTTCATCCTCTACGAGAAGAATCGTCTCCGAGCCGTGGTTGTTCGGTTGAGCGGCTCCAGTGTGATCGCTCGATGACCTGAACGCAGCGGCGGCGCTCACTTCCGGGAAATAAAGCTTGAGTGTCGTGCCAAGACCCGGCTCGCTGTAGGCCCAGACATGACCTCCGGACTGTTTGACGATTCCATACACGGTGGCGAGGCCGAGCCCCGTTCCTTTTCCGGCTTCCTTGGTGGTGAAGAATGGGTCGAACGCGTGCTCCCTCGTCTCGTGGGTCATGCCCACGCCGTTGTCCATCACGGCGAGCATCACGTAGTTGCCTGCCATGACTGGCGCGTGCTCACTCGTATAATTCTCGTCGAGCATGACGTTTCTGGTCTCGATACTGATAAGCCCGCCCTGCGGCATCGCGTCTCGGGCGTTGACGACGAGATTCACGAGTACCTGCTCGAGCTGTCCGGGGTCGGCAACGACGTAGCCACGCGCGTTGCACTGTGAGCTGATGGTGATGTCCTCCCCGATCAGGCGGCGAAGCATAGGCTCGACGGTCGCAACTACGCTGTTCATGTCCAGGACGCGGGGCTGAAGGATCTGCTTGCGGCTGAACGCGAGCAGTTGTCGCGTGAGCGATGACGCTCGCTCCGCGGCGTTCCTTATTTGCATGACGTCGGAGCTACGCGGGTCGCTGGGATCGAACCCGTCAAGGATGATCTCCGTATTGAGCCGAATGACGGTCAGCAGGTTGTTGAAGTCGTGCGCGACGCCGCCGGCGAGGCGCCCAACCGCGTCCATCTTCTGGGATTGCCGGAACTGCTCCTCGAGATTTCTGCGCTCGGTGAGATCTATCGACACGCGCACGAATCCAAGTACGGTTCCAGCGGCGTCGCACACGGGCGAGGTCGTCAGGAGTGCGGGGAAGGCTTTGCCGGATTTCCCATGCACGAGGAATTCCCCGGTCCAGGCCCCCCCGGCGGCGGCGCGCTCGACGATCTCCGAGCCGTGCTCGCGCAGGAACGGCGAAGGCGTGAGCTCCTGGATGGTGTGACCGACTGCTTCTTCGGCGGTCCAGCCGTAGAGATCTTCCGCGAATTTATTCCAGAAGATCACGATGCCGTCGGGATCGGTCGCGACCACGGCCTGCTGTACGGCGTTGAGGAGCTGCGCCTGGAATCTTATGGCCGCCTCCGAGCGGGAGCGCTCCGTTACATCAGTCATCGCTCCGATCATGCGCATCGCAACGCCTGCGCTGTCGCGACTTATATGGCCACGATCGACGATGTTCGCGTAGGTCCCGTCGCCCCGCTGGTACCGGTATTGATCGGCCCACTGAGTCCCGCCGTGATCAAGAACACCTTTCAGACCCGCCATCACTCGTTCGCGGTCTTCGGGATGCAGGTGATCGTAAAACCAGTCGATCCCCGGCCGGATTCGGTCCTGGTTGTGACCCAATACGGTTTTCACCGAGTCGTTCCAGATCACGGAGTTCATTCTGACATCCCAGTCCCAGATGACATCGGTGATCGCCCGGGCGACGAACTTGAATCGCTCGTCGGTACTCCTGACCGCGCTCTCCGCCGTCCGCTGATCGGTCACGTCCACGACGATTGCAACGGCTGCGATGATCTTTCCATCGGCGTCCCTGATAGGCGCGGAACTAATCCGTACGAAGCCATCGGTGCCGTCGCCCCGCTCGATGCGGATCTCCTCCGCGCCAACCGCCTCCGAAGTGATCACCGTCCGCGCCAGGGGCCACTCGAGTGCCGAGTACGGCCTGCCGTCGTCGTGGAAACCGATCCAGTCGTGGTAGCTCTTGAGATCGGGAGCGGGGCTGAAGGGCTTTCTGAAGATCGCCGTCATCTGCGCGTTCACGGAAACGAGTCTACCGGAGGGGACTTCGGCCACTGCCACTCCGACTGGCATTTGCTGCTGGACGGCGTTTGCCAGGGTCCGCTCCGCTACGAGACGCAGATGCGCATCTTGCGCCGCGCGTTCGGCGACTCGGCGCTGGATCTCGGAAATCACCGCCGATGCAACGGCCGAGAGCGTCTCGACTTCGCGTGGCGTCCAGAGGCGCAACCGGTGATCTATTGCACAGAGCGTCCCGAGGACATCACCGTTGTCGTTGATGAGCGGAATCCCCGCATACGCTTTTCCGAGGAGTGGGCGACCCGCCGCTGACGGCTCGTTGTCGGTGTCAGGGACGACGAATGGCTCTCCGCGGGTGACAACCACCGAGCAGAGCGTGGTGTTGAGCGCGTTCCATCCAGTCGATGCAATCGGGCCAGTGGAGGCATTTGGGCCTCCTGGCGCGACGCTCTTGAAGAACTGCCGGTCAGCATCGACCAGCGAGACGAGGACTGTTGCGCCGACGATCTGGGCTGCAAGGCGCGCGAGCCGGTCGAAGCGTTCCTCCGCGCTTGTCTCGAGAAGTCCCGTCTTTTGGAGAGCCGCGAGTCTACACGGGCTGTCTAATGCGTTCGGCTTTGGCAATGACGGGATACAGAGGGTTAAGAGCGTAC
>JBOHTC010000232.1:0-13326 GCA_050733495.1 Gemmatimonadaceae bacterium
GGGAAGAAGATTCATCGTCTTCTTCGTCGTAGATGTACGGTGGCTCGTTACGGTAGCGGAAGGGAGACATAGGGTGCCTGTAGCGAAGGGTTTCTTCAAACGATACCTTAACGGGGAGCAAAATAAAGGCCATCCGCAGTACTCGAAATTATACCAGAAATGTTGACGCTGAGGCTCCCCGACGGCGCCACCCGCGAAGTTCCCGAAGGCACTCTGCCGCGCGATGTCGTCGCATCGATTGGGCCCCGGCTTCTGCGCGATGCGATCGCGGTCCAGATAAATGGTGAAGTAATCGATCTCGGCACCCCTCTGCGGACGGGCGGAGATTTTCGCGTGTTCACCGAGAAAGACCCCGAGTCTCTGCCGGTACTTCGGCACTCGGGCGCTCACGTTCTCGCGACCGCCGTCCGTCGCCTTCGTCCCAATGCGAAAATCGGGTTCGGACCCGCCATCGAGGACGGATTCTACTACGACTTCGAGGTGAAGGAGCCGTTCACTCCCGAAGATCTCGCGACGTTCGAGACCGAGATGAAGAAGGTCATCGCGGAGAAATATCCTTTCGTCCGCGAAGAGGTTTCCCAGGCCGAGGCACGGAAGCGGTTCGCCGACGATCCACTCAAGCTCGAGCGGCTGGGCGAATTTTCCGAGGACGAGATAATCTCGACGTATACGGACGGGCCGTTCATCGACCTGTGTCGCGGACCGCACGTGCCGGACACCTCATACCTCAGGAACTTCAAGCTCCTCCATACCGCCGGAGCCTATTGGCGCGGGGACGAGCATCGACAGATGCTTCAGCGCATCTACGCGACTGCCTTCTGGAAAAAAGAAGACCTCGAGGAGCATCTCCACCGACTCGAGGAAGCGAAGCGGCGCGACCATCGCGCGCTCGCTCAGCAGCTCGACCTCTATTCGACTGATCCGCGCGTCGGTCCGGGGCTCATCCTCTGGCATCCCCGCGGCGCAATCATCCGAAACGAAATCGAGAAATTCGAGCAGGCGCTGATTCTTCGTCACGGATACGAGCTCGTCTACACACCGCACATCGTGAGCGAAAAGCTGTTCCAGATCTCCGGGCACCTCGAGAACTTCAAGGAAAGCATGTTCGGGGCTATGGAGGTCGAGGGCGCCGCGTATCGTCCGAAGCCGATGAACTGCCCCGGGCATATTGCTATCTATCAGTCACGACAGCGGTCGTATCGCGATTTGCCGATCCGCTACGCCGAGTTCGGCGCGGTTTACCGCTACGAGCGGAGCGGCGTGCTCCACGGGATGATGCGCGTGCGCGGCTTCACCCAGGACGACGCCCACATCTTCTGCACTCCCGAGCAGGTACCGTCGGAAATCGCACGGCTCCTCGATCTGTGCGACGAGATGCTCAAGGCGTTTGGGTACCCATACACCGTCGAGCTTGCCACTCGGCCCGACAAAGCCCTCGGCGCTCCCGAGCGATGGGAGCAGGCGCAAGAGACACTCGCTGAAGTTCTGCGCTCGCGCGGGCAGACGTACACGATCGACGCGGGCGGCGGCGCCTTTTATGGTCCGAAGCTCGATTTCAAATTGATCGATGCGATCGGACGGAAATGGCAGGGCCCAACCGTGCAGCTTGACTTCAATCTTCCGGACAGATTCGACCTTCATTATACGGGCGCCGATAACGCGCCGCACCGGCCAACCATGTTGCATCGCGTGCTGGTCGGATCGATGGAGCGATTCGTCGGCGGATTGATCGAACATTTTGCCGGCGCGTTTCCGCTTTGGCTGGCACCGGAGCAGGTCAGGGTGATTCCAATCGCCGACGAACTGCGCGGCTTCGCGCAATCGGTCGTCGAGCGACTGAAAGCGCGCGGCGTAAGAGTGCATCTCGACGATCGGTCCGAGACGCTCAACTACCGCATCCGCGAGGGTGAGGTGCTCAAGATTCCCTATATGGCGGTCGTCGGAAAACGGGAAGCAGAAGCGGATTCGATCGCGCTCAGGGTGCGCGGTGCAGGGAAGAAGCAGGAGGTCTACACGGTTGCGAATTTCACCGCGCGGCTCGAGGACGAGCTCGCGACTCGCGCGCTCACGCCTTAGCCTTCGACGATGGGCGGTCTGACAGGACTTCATCACATCACCTGCATCTCGGGTGACGCACAGGAGAACGTCGATTTTTATTCCGGCGTCCTGGGGATGCGTCTCGTCAAGAAAAGCGTCAATCAGGATTCGCCCGGCACATACCACCTGTTTTACGCCGATGGCGATGGGCACCCTGGCACGGACATAACTTTTTTCCCGTGGCCCGAGATGCCTCCTGCCAAACCGGGCGTCGGGCTCGCGATGGAAATCTCACTCGCGGTTCCACTCGGCAGTCTCGACTACTGGGCGGGATGGTTGCGCGAACACGGAGCTCCTCCTGGGGAAGTCGAGATCAGGCGCCAAACGGCCGCCCTTCCTTTCTCCGATCCACACGGATTACCACTCGTGCTTCACGAGACCGCTGACGTTCGGGAGTTCACACCGTGGCGTGGGAGTCCTGTTCCCGCGGAGCGGCAGGTCCTCGGTCTCCACTCCGTGCGCCTGTGGGAACGCGACCTCGACTCGACGGCGCGTTTTCTCACCGGAGTGCTTGGCTTCGTCGATCTCGGCCGAGAAAACGAGTGGGCTGCGTTCGGTTTCGGCGACGGCTGGTCTGGGCGCTATGTGGAGATCCGCGCGCTTCCGGATTCG
This sequence comes from Gemmatimonadaceae bacterium, assembly GCA_050733495.1. Classification (GTDB taxonomy): domain Bacteria; phylum Gemmatimonadota; class Gemmatimonadetes; order Gemmatimonadales; family Gemmatimonadaceae; genus UBA4720. The sequence continues at coordinate 2,710 of JBOHTC010000232.1, forward strand.
GAGCGCGGACGATGGGGAACGGGCGGTGTCCACCACGTAGCGTGGCGCGTGCCCGACGATCGGACGGAGCTCGAGGTGCGCGAGCGAATCGATCGGGCGAGACGGCGTCCGACCGAAGTGATCGATCGGTTCTGGTTCAAGTCCGTCTACTTCCTGGAGCCGGGTGGAGTGTTGTTCGAGATCGCAACCGACGGACCTGGTTTTACCGTCGACGAAGACCAGGCCACCCTCGGCGAACATCTCGTGCTTCCCCCGTGGCTCGAGCCACAGCGGTCCGAGATCGAAGCCGCGTTGCCGCCGCTTTCTACCTTCGAACGTCCCTCAGCGCCGCTCGGAGCTCGTCGGTTATGAGGTTCGACGAGTAGTCCATCAGTTGGTTGAGCGCGCCCTGGAAGTCCGCGACGCTTACCGTGCCAAGTGTGCCGGCGGCGATCACCGATCCGGGGATCGGACTGTTGCTCTGGACGTACGGGGTCAACCGGTCGCGGCTATGAATGTTGACGTTCCATATCTCGCGTCCGGTACGCCTGTCGAGCAACACCGCTTCAGCGTAGGTGAAGAGATACGACGCTTCGTCTGCCTTCGCATTGATGCCGAAGCTCTCCATTCGAACTTCCATCAGGTAATCTGCCTGACCCTCATCGGTCGTCGGACGAGTGCCGAGATAGCGGCTCGCTCTTTCGAGAGTTCGCTGTGCGAGCACGGCCGGTATGTCGATCCGCGCCGCAGCGCTGTCCAGTCTGGCGTTAGCGCGTCTGCCCTCGCGTTCCCTCGCCACGTCCGCACCGGCGCGCACCACCGCTTCAATCGGATTCTGTGAATTGCTGAGATCGTAGTAGCTGGTAAGAAGCTCGGGCGAAGGCGGAGCAATGTAGACAACCGCTAGAGTGCGACTCGCGAATGGATACTCCGCGAGATGATGCCCGCCGCCGCACGCAGCAAGAAACGAGACGATGGCGGACGCGCCGGCAATCGTGCGCAGTCCGGACCCCAGCGGCGATTTACTCATGTGGTTGTCCTGATCGAATAGAGGGTACGGGCGGCATCACCAGGACGCCGCCAGCTCATCATCTAGACGATGCGATTACGCCGGAGATACTCGATTTTGCGGTATCGATCAGGGCGCGCGCATAACTACTTGTTTCCTTTGTACACCACCCTCCAGACGCGGCCGCCTTTGTCGTCCGTGATGTAGAGTGCGCCATCGGGTCCAACCGCCACGTCGTTGGGGCGATGGGCGGCGGCGTCGGGTTGCTTATTGGCGCCGGCGAATCCGTCTGCAAACACCTCGTACGTCGAGGCGCCCGCGGGACTGCCTCCTGAGAACGGGACGAAGACGACGTCGTACCCCTGCTGGGGTCCCGGCGCGCGATTCCACGAGCCGTGGAACGCAATGAACTCTCCGCCTTTGTAGTGCGCAGGAAACGCGGAGGCGTTATAGAACGCGGCTCCGTTGGGAGCCCAATGTGCTCCGAAGAAAGCCACCGGACCTTTCTTCGACGCGCACTCGCCGACGGTTTTGCCGTCGCCGCCGTACTCGGGGGCGAGCATGAGCTTCTGCTGCGTGCCGTCGTAGTAGCAGTACGGCCAGCCGTAGTCGCCGCCCCGCTCGACTTTGAGCAGCTCCTCGGCGGGCAGGTTTTCCCCCTGGTCAACGGTATATAGCTTCGGCCAGTTGTCGTAAAGCTGATCGCGACCGTGCTGGGTCGAATAAAGCTGCCCGCTCGCATCGAACGCGAGACCCTCGGCGTTGCGAATGCCGGTGGCGTAGCGCTCGGCCGGAGAAAAGCGCTGGTTGGTCTTGTTTGCATCGTAGCGCCAGATCCCGCCACGCGTCGTCAGCTCGGTGCAGGGCTTTCGCCCCGGCACTGCAGCGACGCGATTTTTGGGCTGGCATGAATTCGTCGCGGTACCGAGGTCCACGAACATGTCGCCGGTCTGGCCTATCACGAACGGATGCATTGGGTGGTCGCCAGATATCGGAAAATCGCTCACAATAATTTCCGGAGCGGCCGAGGTGTCTCCGCTGATTGGGTACCGGACGATCCTGGCCGAGCCTTTGACGAATTGTTCGGCGTAGATGAAGTCTTTGTAAAGATCGATTCCGGTGCCGCCCCCAACGCCGCCGTGCGCCGAATCAGGCCCGATTCGCCTGATGATGTCGGCCACTCCGTCATTGCTTGTGTCGCGCAGCGCAACTACGAACCCGCCCTTGGGTGCTGGAGTGTTGAAGTACTTTCCGCTCCAGGTATTGACGTACACATCGCCGTTGCTATTGACGACGATGTGTCGCGCGTGCCCGATGGTGTCTGCGAACACCGTCGCGCAGAAGCCAGCCGGGAGCGTAATTCAGCCATTGTTGCTTGGACATGCGGCGGCGGATGCACTGGTCGAGGAAGCAGCGGCGCTGGTATCCCCGGCGGCTCCTGCTCCTTCATTCCTGGCACAGCCGATGGATGCAAGTATGAGAACGGCGGCAAGTGGACCGAGCATGTCGCGCGATGGCCGGCCCGGCTGCGTGATTGTGCGAAGCATTTCGACTTTCTCCGTTACGTGGATTGAGCGTGTCCCTCTGACTGGTTCGCTTTGGGGGTGAGGTCGCGCGTCGTTTGCGGGCGTGGAGCGTTGCGCTCGAACGCGCCGACATCCGCGTAATACCGGCGCGCCAGCTCGGCCGTCGCTGGATTCGTGTAAAGCTCCGCGACTGGATTTCGGATAACCTCCGCGATCCTCGCAGCGACTTCCTCGGGCGCCTGCGCGTTGATGGACCCGCCTCCCGGTCCACTTGCATTCATTGGAGGGTGGATCTCGCCGCGCACGTTGCGGGCGAAATCGGTCGTAACTACACCGGGCATGATGAGCGAGACGTGAACTCCTGGATAAGCTCGCAAGTCCATCCTCAAATTCGAGGTCAGTGAATTGAGCGCTGCCTTTGCCGCGCTATATATGGATCGGAAGCTGGCAATGGGCACTCGTCCCAGAAACGAAGAGATGTTGATCAGATGGCCTTGGCCTCTCTCGACAAAGTACGGCACCGCCGCCTGCATTCCGTAGATCGCGGATTTGAGATTGACGGCGATCATCTCGTCGACGTCCTCGTCAGTCAGATCCAGAACCGAGCGCGTTATCCCGCGACCCGCGTTGTTGACCCAGACGTCTATTCGTCCAAATTCCGCGATGGCCTTGTCCCGGAGTGCGAAAACCTGTTTTCGATCGGTGACATCGGTGATCACGCTCAGTGTTTGCGGGCTTCCGAGTCGACGTGCGGTGTCGGCGACCTTGTCGAGCTCGGTCGAGCGCCGCGCCGCGAGCACGAGGCGAGCGCCTTCGCCGGCGAGCGTGCGCGCGAGCGCCGCGCCAATTCCCGAGCTCGCACCGGTGATAGCCACCACGCGCGAGGAGGCGATGTCAGCGCTTGCCACCGACACGCCGTCCGCTCACCGGGCCGAGATCGATCGAGAGTGCGATCACGAGTCCAACGACCGGCCAGAAGGTCCAGTGTCCGCCGAACCAGTTGTGCACGGCGGAATACCAGAGCAGCGTCGTTGGGAGGAAGACAAAACCAATGATCGGCCAGAGGATGTTGTCGAAGACACCGCGGTACCAGTGGGTGAAGAACCAGAGGACGGCGACGACAAGACGCGGCGCCGCGAGAGCCAGCAGAGTCAGCAGACAAGGCATGATTCAGGATTCCTCGCGCGTGGTACGCTTCGAAGTGGAAGACTCAATGAACCCCGGTCGTGAATCTGTAGCGTACAACTCTTTTTTTTCAGTCCCTCTGATCGTGGCCGCTTCTTCCGCATTGTTCGTGCGAGATGCGCCGACGAGCCAGACGAGCCATAGGAGGAGCGGTGGAACGGCAAGCAACAGAGCGAGCGTGAGCACAGAAATCGACCCCATCCAGGTAGTCTTTCCCGCCTGGGTGATGGTCGCTGACAACGTTCCGTTCCCGAAGCTCCCGTTAACACTACCGGTACCGTGCGCCTGCTGTGACATCCGCCACCCCGCCACTATCGCCGGAGAGAGCCCGATGACCAAAAGCAGAAGCCAGTAAGCGCACCAGCTCAGAAGAAGATTGCGTGGCCGCCACCACCCTCGACGAATCTTCATTTCGCCGGCCACGCGTCGAGCAGCCTGCGCACGATGACGATCTGTCCAACGTGATAGGCGGTGTGATCGACCGCCAGCAGTATGGTGCGGAGGTACGTCTGACCGGTGCCGCGAGGAATCTTCGACGTGAGATCGACATCGGTGTCGGTCGTGAAACGAGCGAGAGCCTCGCGGTCCCGACGACAGTCATCTACGCTTTTCTCCCACGCCTCCTCATTAGGCGGCGCCGGGCTCGAGGGCCAATAATCGTGCGGCCATTCCAGCTTCTCGACGTAATTCTCATTCTGGCAGAAATCGAGAAGATCACTCTGAGTGATGCGAATGTGCTCGAGAAGCTCCCAGAGTGAGTGGGGCTCACCCTTGGGTCTTTGACCACGGAGCTTGGGGGCAAGGTTTTTCGCGGCGCTCTCCAGACTCGCATGGGCCTGCTCCCATCCGAGTGACGAGGCAACGATCTCGCGCCAATTCTGCTGCTTCTCCATGCGAGCTCCCGATTGTGCGTGGTGCCGGGACGCCGCAGCGACCACGCGGCGGACAGCTACAAATTAGCGCATGGCGCTGCACATGTCGGCTATCGATGGAGGCGAGTGCAGTCATCAGGCGGCGGCACCACCAGTTCGGCTAGCTTGTCATTCCCCAGGTCAGGAGCTGCGATGGCGATCTCGAGTACTTTGTTGCCAGAATTTGACATGGAGATGGCTACAACGCGCCGCGTTCTCGAGCGCGTGCCGACCGAGAAAGGCCAATGGAAGCCGCACGCAACCATCTGATTCACCACCGCGGACAACTCTCCGTGTATCTGCGTCTGATCGATGTGCCGGTACCCTCCATATATGGGCCGACCGCGGACGAGAAAATGCCGGGATTCTGAAGTCGCTGGATGAGGACCGCTATCGCCGACTCGACCCACGATTCCTTCGGCTCCCTTTGGCCGCGATGGCTCTTTCTGCGCGCGCTCGGCCTCATCTTTTTTTCGGCCTTCTATTCTCTTGCCTTTCAGATACATGGTCTGATCGGGGAGAAGGGAATTCGTCCTGCGGGACTCTACCTCCACGAGCTCGCGGCTAATCTCGGCCCAATAACGCGCGTCTGGTACGCGCCCACGCTTTTCTGGCTCGGATCGGGCGATCATGCGTTGTCATTGATCGTCGCGGCGGGAGGTGTCGCTTCAGTAGCGTTGGTGCTCAATCTCTGGCCGCGGCTCAGCGTCGCCCTCTGCACGCTGTTCTTCCTCGCGTGCATTGGAGTGCTGCAGGAGTTTTCGTCCTACCAGTCGGACGGAATGCTGCTGGAAGCCGGATTCCTGTCGATGTTTTTCGCGCCAGGCGGATTGAGACCCGGGCTCGGTGCAACCGCTCCACCTTCGCGCTTCAGCCTTTTCATGCTGAGATGGGAATGGTTCCGGATTTACTTCGAGTCGGGACTCGTCAAGCTCCTGAGCGGTGATCCACACTGGCGGAATTTCACCGCCATGGACGAGTACTATCAGAACGGTCCGCTGCCGGCATGGCCGGGCTGGTACATCCAGCATCTCCCGCACTGGTACCACGCTGGTACGGTCGTCATCACGCTGGGTGTGGAGCTCGTGATCGTGTGGGCTCTCTTTCTGCCGCGCAGATTCAGGATCGCGTGCTTTGTCGTTGTGACTGCGCTCCAGATTGGAATCATCACAACTGCTAACTACGCATTCCTGAACTATCTGGTGCTCGTCCTCGGGGTACTGCTGCTCGACGACCGCGCGGCATCCTGGGTCGGTCTGCGTCTCGAACCGTCTGCTGGTCCGGCCGCCCAGAGCAGTGGGGGTCAAGAGGTCAAATCCCGCGAAAGAACGGCTGTCGAGATCGGGCTGAGCCGTTTACGTGGCACCGGACGCCATATATGGTACGGGCGTGTCGAAGCAGTCGTACTCGGTTTCCTTCTCTATGCAGGCGTCGCTGCGTTTCTGATGGGCGGCTCTGGCTCAGTGCTCGCACTCCCCGATCGGCTGCTCGAGCCGTTCAGAATCGCAAACGCATACGGACTGTTCGCAGTCATGACGCCCGCTCGCTATGAGATCGAGTTTCAAGGTAGTAGCGACGGCAATACGTGGATCGCTTATCCGTTCCGCTACAAGCCGCAGAATATCATGGAGCGCCCGGGAATCTATGCGCCCTACCAACCGCGCTTCGAGTGGAACCTGTGGTTTGCGTCGCTCAGGCCGTGGCAAGAAAATCCATGGGTAGTATTGGCCGAAGAACGAATCCTCGAAGGAAGCCCGAGCGTTTTGGCTCTGTTCAGGAATGATCCGTTTCGAGGCAGGCCGCCGTCCATGGTGCGCACCGTTCTCTATCAGTACTGGTTTACCGACATCGACACCAAGAGAGCAACTGGAGCCTGGTGGCGGCGGCAGGAGCTCGGCGCATTCAGTCCAGTGGCGTCGCGGCAACCGGATGGAAGCATTGCGCTTAGTGGCGGAGAATGAGTTGCGAACGCTGGCAATCAGATGCTGATTCAAGGCTCCTTGACCGTCTGATTAAGCTGCAATGAATCCACTCCGAGCGCTCGCTGCATCAACGTTGGTTGCTGCGAGCATTGTGCTTATGGCGTGTCACGGGATTACCGAACCGCCACTCCCGCCGGGCGCGCAGTTGTTTTCGCCACCTCCGGTTTACACAACTTGGTGGAACCTGACGCAAAGTTGTTCGGGCATTTCCGGGCCTCTCAGCTCCATTTCATGGTACGACTCCGGAGCCTCGCTTCAAAATCCGCAAACTGGCGAGGGGCTCGCGGGCTACTGGGATGGCGCCAGCAGCAGCATCGTGCTCACCCATGCGTCGACTGTGGACGGCCCGACAGTGCGGCACGAGATGCTTCACGCGCTGTTACGCCGGCCAGGTCATTCGCGCACGGAGTTTCTCGGGAGGTGCGCGGGGGTCGTGGACTGCGACGGCCAGTGTGTCGTGGATGGCGGCCCGATCGCGACGCCGAGCGACGCGGTACGAGTCCCCCCGGATACGATCGACGTGAGCCTCGACGTTTCGCCGGCAAATCCTACATCCACTAATGACGGCGGATTTTTCTCCATCATTGTGAAGGCGCGAAATCACGGAACCCATACCGTGTTGATAACAAATGCCTCACAGCCGACGGGCCCCATGGACACATTTTCGTTTGATGTAGATGGACAGCTGGCACAACTCCAGGGTGGTGAAGTCGAAACAGACTCCTCTCAGATCATCTTCGCGCCTGGCGAGGAAAAGCTGCAAGTCTTCGATTTTCGAATCGGAGATTCCGCGTTTTTGCGCCAGCTCCAGGCCGGGACGTACACCGTTGTCGGCGCATACGCTCACCATTCGACAGCTCCCGTTTCGGTCGTGATCGGACCGTGAAACAATTGCACGAGCTCAGCCGGAGTCTTCCGCGACGCCTTTGCCTTGCCGCCCCTACAAAGACCCCGAGCTCGTTGCTACGGCCAAAGAGCCATCGCCCAGCCTTGCCGCGGTGCAACGGAAGAGCGGCACTGCCTGTTCTGGTCGGCACTCCTGAAGGTTGCACGGAGTACTCATTGATAGAATCAGCTCCACGATGTTAATTCTCATTGTTGCACTCGCAGGAGCACAATTCAATATGACTGTAAACTCTCCAAGAATCGCCGCCTTTCTGGTTGCTGCGGTCTGCCTTGCCACGTGCATCGGCGTCGTCCCTTTATCGGCGCAGACTGTCGTCGTTTCGGCTCCGTCCGGGCCGCCAAGTTCCGACGCCGTGGCGCAGGCGCGAGCCGACAGCATTCGGCATCCTTATACGGACGCTGACATCCACTTTATGTCTTCGATGATCGGGCACCATGCGCAGGCGATCGTGATGGCTCGATGGGCGCCAAGTCACGGCGCCAGTCCGTCAGTGCAGACCCTTGCCGCGCGAATCATCAACGCGCAGCAGGACGAGATCGGAACCATGCAGCGCTGGCTCGGGGATCGCTTGCAGCCAGTTCCGGATGCGGTGGCGACCGGAATGAGAATGCAAATGAACGGCATGGAGCACGAGATGCTCATGCCGGGCATGCTCACCGACGCGCAGATGAAGGAGCTCGACGCGGCGCGCGGGCCGGAGTTCGACCGCTTATTCCTCAAGGACATGATCCAACACCATACGGGCGCGCTGACGATGGTGAAGCAGTTGTTCGACAGCTACGGCGCCGGTCAGGACGAGACCGTGTTCAAGTTTGCCACCGACGTCAACGTCGATCAGACAACAGAGATCGCGCGGATGCAGAAGTTGCTCGTCGCTGTCACCCTCGGCGCAGACTCGCCGTAAGAACCACGTCGTCGGACGTCCGTCCGCGACATTCCCGATCACCAGAGGAACCACGCATGGGATCCACGAATCGACCTCGCAAGTCCGGGTTGAAGCCCGGACTCGCTTCCTTCAGATCGCTTTCACTCGTTGCGGGCACGCTGGCCCTCGCGGCATGCGCTGCCGCGACGACGTCGCGCTCGAGCAGCATTCCGCCCATCTCCAACATGTCGCCCGGCGAGCCGTACCCCGATCCGCGCGTTGGACTCCGGGCCGGGAAGGCTGACGCGGCAGAAGCAGTCTGGAATCTGCGCGTCATGTCCGAGACTCCACCGTCGGACAAGTTCGCTGGAATCACGAACTCCGACCTCGCCTTCAATGGTCCCTATGCAATTCAGGGCAGCTACAACGGCTATCAGATCTGGGACATCTCCAATCCAAGCCGTCCGGCACTGAAAACCGCATACGTCTGCCCGGCCTCGCAGAGCGACGTCTCGGTTTACCGGAATCTCCTCTTCGTTTCGGGAGAAGGTTTGAGTGGCCGCGTCGATTGCGGCACGGAGGGAGTGAAGGACACCGTCAGCACAGCTCGCCTGCGCGGACTGCGCATCTTCGACATAAGCGACCTCAGCAACCCGAAAAACGTCGGCAACGTGCAGACGTGCCGCGGATCACACACGCATACGTTGCTAGTTGACCCGAAAGATCCCGCCAACGTTTACGTGTACATCTCCGGTTCAGCGGGAGTCCGCTCGCCGAAGGAGCTAGCTGGATGTCTCCGCGGCCCACTCGATTCGGTGCCGAATACGGCGCTCTTCCGCATCGAGGTGATCAAAGTTCCTCTCGCTCACCCAGAACAGGCGGCGATCGTGAGCTCGCCAAGAATCTTCAACAACCTCGTCGCCCCGGCTCGCCACGGCGAAGCGCCCGAAGATATTGCGGAGCAACAAAGGGCCTTGGCCGAAGCAAAGGCGAAGGGCGAGTTCACGGGGGTGATTTTCGGGACAGAGCGTCCGCTTCCTCCGCGAATGACGACCCCCATGCTCGACAGCATCGTCAAAGCTCGTGGCGGGACCGGAGCGGCAACGGCAGCCGACAGCGCCGCTTTGCGCGCTGCACTTCCGGGCATCATCGCGAGGCTCCTCGGACCGCAGCCCGCCCCGGGAGCGGTTCGTCCTGGCCCAACCCAGTGCCATGACATTACCGTCTATCCGGCTGTAGGTCTGGCCGGCGGCGCATGCGAAGGGTATGGCTTCCTTCTCGACATCCACGATCCGGCGAATCCAGTTCGTCTCGCCGCGGTATCCGACTCGAATTTCTCGTACTGGCATTCCGCGACGTTCAACAACGACGGGACAAAGATTCTCTTCTCGGACGAGTGGGGTGGCGGTGGTCAGCCCAAGTGCCGTTCGACCGATCGGCGCGAGTGGGGTGCCGACGCGATCTTCACCATCGCGAACAACGCGATGCAGTTTCAGAGTTACTACAAGCTCCCAGCGCCGCAGACGAAATACGAAAACTGCGTCGCGCACAATGGCTCGCTGATCCCAATTCCGGGACGCGACGTCATGGTACAGGCGTGGTATCAGGGCGGGATCTCCGTGTTTGACTGGACGGATGCGGCGCACCCGCGCGAGATCGCGTACTTCGACCGCGGTCCGGTCGATTCGACGCGGATGGTTGGCGCCGGCGAGTGGTCGGCATACTGGTACAACGGCGTGATCGTCGGATCCGAGATCGAGCGTGGTCTCGACGTTTGGGAGCTCACACCGAGCACGTACCTCTCCCAGAACGAGATCGATGCAGCGAGATCAGTGCACCTCGATTATCTGAACACACAGGGTCAGCCTAAGTTCACGTGGCCGCCGAGTTTTGCGCTGGCGCGCGCGTACGTCGACCAGCTCGAGCGGTCGAATGGACTTGCGTCGGCCCGAGTCTCAGCAGTCAGGGCAGCTTTGGCGAGTGCCGAAAGCGCTTCTGGCACTCAGCGTCGTGATGCGTTGACGCAGCTCGCGACGCAACTCGACGCCGACGCAGGAACCTCCGCGGATGCTTCGAAGGTTCGCACACTGGCCGCGGCAGTGAGAAACCTGGCGACGTGAGCGCCAAGTAGCACCGAGTTATTTCGGCAGCCAACCATAACGCTCCTGTGAAGCAATATTTCGCCTCACAGGAGCGTTATGGTTTATGCTAGCGGTGGCTCCTCGCTCCTCCCGCTTCCCGCTTCCCGCTTCC
>JBOHTC010000233.1:0-59285 GCA_050733495.1 Gemmatimonadaceae bacterium
TCACCAACCGCACCATCGCCAAGGAGGATGTATGAGACACACACACGGCGAAGGAGTTCTTTTTCTGGCGCTGCTCGCGGCACTTTCTGGTTGTGCCGATCCCGCGAGTCGCACCGTTGGCCTGCGAGCGTCCGACAACGTTCAGAGCGGGCCCGCGCCGTCCTCCACCATCGACGAAAGATCCGCGCTCAGCAAGATCGCTCGGCTCGTCGCGCTGGCGATGGACAACGAACCCGCGAGACAGCATCTCAAGCGTGACATGCGCGCGGCGCCGTTCCGCGAGCACAAGCTCGAGCTGGGACCCTACCTGAGATCAAGTGATGGAAAGGCTCTCCTATCGCGGATGGTTGCGCTCAACGGAGGAACGGAAGCCCAATTGTTCGGGACGCTTTCCGCGATTCGGCGGCTGGAATTCTACATGCCCGTTTCCAATCATCGCGAAAAGTGGACTGGTCACGGAGACGTGCTCGTCGTCTCCCAGCTCGACGAGCCGAGTCCGATCGTGGCCTTCGACGAGAAAGGATCGGAGGTAAGTCTCGACCGAAACGTTGCGCCGTCCCAGCCGACGCTTTCAATCGTGCCCGTCGAGACGCGTTTCGATCAGCCGGTTCCGGCTGCATTGCGGAAAAACGTCCGGGATCAGAATGGAGCGTCGATTGGTACGCTCGAGACTGCGTCCGCAATCAAGCCGGCGAACATGGTTGTTTGCGGCGACGTGTGCGGTGGCGGCACTGGAGGTGGCGGGACTCCGCCAATTCCACCTGGGCTCTACCTCGAGTTCTCGAGGATTCTGGACATGAAGGAGCCGTGGTTTCGCGGCGATCCGGAGGTCGAGGTCCACATTCATGGACCGACCGATCTCAGCAACCCGCGATATGGCGCGGATCTATCGTGCTCCGGCGAGCACGCTTATGACTACAGGAAAGTGTTCGACCAGAATGGTGGTTTCTGGAGCGGCCAGGTCATGCTGTTCTCCGACGCCGAACTCACCGCCTACACGAGCAAGTTCACGGAAGGATTCCACGTGTTCTTCTGGGAGGACGACAATGAGCCTTGCATAATAAAGGTCGACAGCAACACGCTAATGAACTTCGTGCATTCGACTGGCAATGCATTTGGCACAGTGGCAATAAAGCTGATACCGAAGGCGTCGTGGCCGATTGTCGCCGGTGCGTTCATCGCGACCATGTTCTCAAACGCCACATGGCTTCAGACTGACGACGATTTTCTCGGCATTGCCATAGACCAGGCTAGCGCGGGGACATCGTATCCCGACAACACGCACGTGATCATGGATGGAACTACATTGAACGGACGAGCAACGATCGTCCACAGATAACAAGGGGCGAACATGTCACGCTTATTGGTGGCAGTATTCGTTGGATCTCTCCTCATTCTCGGAGGCCCGAAAATGCTGTCAGCGCAGGACGGAAGCTACGATGAGAATGCGCTTCGGCTGGAGGGTCATCGTGGTGACATGAGCATCGTGCGCGGCCTTCAGGGGACGGTACTCGCTCGAATCGGCGGCTTCCGCAGTGTGGATGTTGCAAAACTGATGAGTCCGTCAGAGAAAGCGATGGCAGAGGGGAAGAAGTTCACCAGGGACTACGGACCGGGTAGCTGGCTCGCGGGGCTGGGCATCGCAACGCTTGGTGCGGGGATCGGCGTCTCTCAAATCCACGATGTCAATCGGGGAATAACGGGGGGCCTGATCATCGGCGGCACAGCTGTGCTTGTGTACGGGGCCGGCCGCCTCGAGAACGCGTACAACGCCTTATCCCGATCGATCTGGTGGTACAATCGTGATCTAAAGAAGTAGCGTATGAAAATGTATTCCTCGGGTCGCCCAAATCGTCTCTAACACGAAGATTTGGGCGATCAATGAGGGATAATGAAGTCGAGAATTTTTTGGGCGCTGCTCATCGGCGCTCCTGTGGTGACGATAGCAGCAGTAGCTGGCGCGCAGGTCACAGAAGTTGAACCCATTAAGGCGCCAGCAGTCTCTGCGACCCATGCATCAAACCTCATAGGTGATACGACGCCTTCAGATTCGGCGCGCGCCTACGACGCTAGGGCGCTTCGATTCGAGACCAATTGGGGCAACGTCCGCATAATTCGTGGTGCAAGCGGCACTGTCGTCGGCACGTCGGGCTGGTTCCGGGACTACGATCTTGAGAAACTACTCGCGGCGTCGCCGCGCGCTGTCACGGAGGTGCACGACTACGAGACCCAGAACTTTCGGGGATCTTTGGTTGGCGGACTGGGAGCTCTGACGAGCATCGTGGGCATCGTCATTGCGGCGAACGGATCGAACGACGCATCGAGTCCGATTCTCATAATCGCTGGAGTGAGCGGCATGGTCTGGGGCGCGCAGCACCTCAGCATGAGCTACTCCGCGCTATCGCGGGCGTTCTGGTGGTTTAACAGGGACGTGTCCCGCTAACTGACCAGATTTCCCCTGAGTGGCTTTCGCCTCCCGCCTCCCCCCTCCCTCCTCTCGCGTCCCGCCTCTCGCGTCCCGCCTCCCGGTCCCGATTGCACTAGCAGCATCTCGTCCCGGGCCGGTTGTACCGGTCGTTCATCCATGCGTGAGTGAATTCGGTCTCGGTCATCACGCGGTCGCCGGGATGGACGTTTCGCATGTGCGCGAGATAGCGATCGTAGTCGGCGACGCCGAGCATGGCACGCAGGAATGAGCCTGATCGCGAAAACAATGAGCTGATGGAATCGATCATCGGTTTGAGGTGCCGTTGGGCAAATAGCGTTCGAACAGCGCGAAGATGCGCCCGTATTCGTCTGCCCACGACGAAGGTCGGACGAATCCATGACTTTCCACTGGATACACCGCCAGCTGCCAGCGTGTCTTGCCGAGCTCGATCAGCTTCTGCGTGAGCCGCACAATGTCCTGGAAGTGGACGTTCGTGTCGACCATTCCGTGCGCCATCAGCAAAGGGTCCTCGAGACCTGCAGCAAAGTAGATAGGGGACGACTGACGGTAGGCAAGCGTATCGTTTTGCGGAAGATTCAGGATGTCCGACGTATATCCCTCGTTGTAGTGAGCCCAGTCGGTGACGCTCCTCAGGGCCGCGCCGGCGCCAAAGTGTTTGGGCTCGGTGAAAAGCGCCATCAGGGTGATGAACCCGCCGTAGCTGCCTCCGTAGATCCCGATCCGCTCCGGATCGATGTTGTAAGTCGCGCTCAGGTAGCGGGAAGCGTCCACCTGGTCCTGGAGATCACGCCCGCCCATGTGCCTGTAGATCGCAGTCCGCCAGTCACGCCCATAACCGTCCGATCCCCTGTAATCGAGATCGAGAACGACGTAGCCCTTCGATGCGAGGAACTGGTTGAACATGTACTCACGCGGGTACTCCGACCAGAAATTTCCGACGTTGTGGAGATATCCGGCCCCGTGGACGAAGATCACCGCCGCGCCGTTTGGCTGGGCGTGCATGTCCGACGGCTTGTATATGTGAGCGGGCACCTGCACGCCATCCGACGCTGGAACCATCACGAGGTCAGGAACGAGCCACGGAAAAGACAGCCATTCCGCGCTGGGCGAGAAAGTGAGCTGCGACATCTCCGAGCCGGGTTTGGCACGAAGCAGAAAGAGATCGGGAGGCTTGTTGACGTACGAGTAGACGTCGGCGACGAGCTGACCATCCGGGGAGACGACCGCGGTGTGCTTTCCCGATCTGGTAGTGATCTTCTCCATCGCTCCGCCGGTTACGGGCATGCGGTAGAGATGCTGCTCGAAGGGCGAGACCTCGTTCGTCATGAGATAGAACGATCGCCTGTCAGCGGAGAGTGCGACGTCCCGCACCTCCCATCGACCCTTCGTGAGCTGTTGGCGCCCCGTCCCGTCCGGTGCGACGGTGTACAGATGGGAGAATCCGTCGGCCTCCGACGCGTACCAAATGCGATTGCCGCGATCGTACCAGCCCCCGCAATTGCTGCATGGACCGCCGATCCATGCCGTATCATGAGCGGCTTCGACCGTGCCGATTTTCCCAGAGGGATCGACGGCTTCGAGCAGTCTCCACTTATGGTCTCGGCTGAATGCGTAGACGAGCCCACGTGTCCCAGCGTCGTTCCAGCCGAGCAACTCGTAAAATCCGGTGGTTGTGTCGGCTGGAAATGGCTTGAGCCATGTCACGCGCGCGCTCGGAAAACTAAGCAGACCAACTCGTGCCTTCTGCTCCACGTCTCCAACCTTGGTTCTCCCGCGCATCTCTTCTGTGTAGCCCGATTGCGTCACGAACTGCAGAATGTCGGTTGTCCGATTCCCGGAAGCGGGTGAACGAGTCGTAAAGAGCAGCGATGTTCCGGTGGGCGAGATGGAGAAGTTCGAGACTTGCTCACCGGTCTGGAGATAAATGGGGGTCAGAGACAGCGAATCGCGCTGCAGTCGCTCCGCGCGCGCGATGCTGTCGGCGCGGATGCGGTCACGCACTGATTCGAATAGATCCCGTTGCTGCTGCTCCAGCCGTCCGCGCTGTCCAACCGTTTTCGCGGAGTCCGTAGTTGGCGCGGGTCCCGTTCTGATGTCGGTGAGCTGGCGAAGAAAGCCGTTCGAAAGGTCGATCGAGTATACGTTGTTGCTTCTGACGAAGTAGATCTCCCTGTCATTCGCCGACCACTCGGGACTTCGCTCTGCGTCCACAGTCTGGGTAATGCGGCGAGTAGTGCCAGACGTGAGATCGTTGACGTAGATGTCGCCGTTGGATTCGACGACGGTGTAGCGTCCGTTGTGCGACCTCTCGCCGGACGCGAAGCGAGGGCCGGTCGTGTCAGCCTGCTGGAGCGACACCCGCTCCGGTTTCGACCCGGGGACCGCTCGCACCCGGAATTGCCGTGATTCTTCGCGCCAATCGCTTCCGGGCTCGAGCCACGTAAAATAGATCCATTTACTGTCGGCGCTCCAGCGAACGTCATCCGGCTGACGACCGTAGAGCTCCGGCCCGCGCATGATGTTCCTGATGGAAAAGTCGAAAGGCTTGGCGGGGGTTTGCGCGACCAAGCTCGTCGCGCAAAGAAGGAAGGCCGCGGTTGTGCTCGCTCGCAGGAGAAACGCCGAGAAACGAAGTCGAATGTTGCCTGTCATCGCTGGGGATTAAAGAGGGTGTTCCGTGTGAAATCCTAACTTGCCAGAGCCGTGGGCGGGATCGCGCTGCCTGTGCGGAATTCGACTTCCGTGCTCCGCGCGATTTTTCTGCCGGATAGAATCATGATCCATTCGTGCGTCGAGGCGACGAGTATGAGTACGACCGACAAGAGGAAAAATGCCGCGACGGCCGCATCGATCCTGTCGTTGAGAACCATTCTCGAAGCGTCACTGATCGACTGGGCGCCAGCCGGGAGGGTGCCGCGCGCCAGGGCGTCACCGAATACTCGCGCGTGTGAAAGAAAACCAAGCTTGGGGTCGGCAGAAAAGATCTTCTGCCAGCCGGCCGTCAATGTCACGACGGTCAGCCACACGAGCGGCACGAGGGTGACCCACGCGTAGCGTGCTTTCCCCATCTTGATGATCACTGTCGTGCCTACGCACAAGGCCACTGCGGCGAGAAGCTGGTTGGAAATGCCGAAAAGGGGCCACAGCGAATTGATTCCGCCGAGTGGATCCTGGACGCCCTGGTAGAGGAAATATCCCCACATCGCGACGACGACCCCGCTCGAGAGAACGACCGCGGGATACCACGACACGTGCCCAATCGGCGCCCAGGCGTGCTTGAACAGGTCCTGGAGCATGAAACGGCCGACGCGTGTACCAGCGTCGACGGTTGTCAGAATGAAAAGCGCTTCGAACATGATCGCGAAGTGGTACCAGAGCGCCATCGCTGTCGATCCGCCTAGGACTCCGGAAAAGAGATGAGCCATCCCCACGGCGAGGCTGGGAGCGCCGCCTGTGCGCGACAGCAGCGTCTTTTCCCCGACCTGCTGAGCGAGCAGTCCCATCTGCGCTGGATCGAGCGTGAATCCCCAGTGTTGTACCGCAGCGGCCGCGCTCGCCGCCGTCGTTCCGATTGCACTCGCGGGCGCGTTGATCGCGAAATACACTCCGGGCGTGAGAACGCAGGCGGCGATCAGCGCCATCACTGCGACCAGCGACTCCATGAGCATTCCGCCGAATCCGACGAACCGCGCGTCGCCCTCGCTGGCGAGGAGCTTTGGAGTGGTGCCCGACGCGATGAGCGCATGGAAACCGCTAATCGAGCCGCACGCGATAGTTATGAACGCAAAAGGAAAGATCTTCCCTGCGAAGATGGGTCCTGTGCCGTTCGTGAACTGCGTCAGCGCCGGCATCTGAAGCGGAGGAAGCACGATGACGATTCCTACCGCCAGGGCGAGGATCACTCCGATTTTTACGAACGCCGACAGATAATCTCGCGGAGCGAGCAGCAGCCACACAGGCAGAACCGATGCAATGAAACTGTACGCCATGATGAGCAGCGCGAGCGTTTTGCCTGTGAGCGTGAAGGCTGGAGCGACAGCAGGATTCTGTGCGACCCATCGCCCGGCGTATAGAGCGAGCACGAGCAACGCCAAACCAATCGCGCTCGCCTCGAGCACTCGGTGCGGGCGAATCCAGCGCAGGTAGACGCCCATCACTAGCGCAGTCGGAATGGTTAACGCGATCGTGACGACACCCCACGGACTCGCCTTGAGGGCATTCACAACCACCAGTCCGAGCACAGCGATGAGGACGATCATTATTCCGAGGACGGCGATGAGCGCCGTATATCCGGCGACGGGACCGATCTCTTCTTTGGCCATTTGCCCGAGCGATTTGCCGTTGCGCCTGATCGACGCACAAAGGATCACGAAGTCTTGAACGGCTCCGCCGATCGCCACTCCCACGATGATCCACAATGCGCCGGGAAGAAATCCGAATTGCGCTGCGAGCGTCGGCCCAACCAGCGGACCAGGTCCGGCAATCGCCGCGAAATGGTGACCGAACACGACCCAGCGGTTAGTTGGCAGAAAATCACGTCCGTCATTGAGACGAACGGCAGGGGTGGGACGCGCGGGATCCAGCGCAAATACTCGGCTGGAAATGAAGCGGCTGTAGAATCGGTACGACACCGCGTAGGTGCACACGGCCGCGACGAGCAGCCAGGCGGCATTCACCGGCTCTCCGCGCGAGAGCGCGAGCCAGCCGAAGCTCGCCGCGCCGAGCGCCGAGACGAACGACCAGATCAGGATGTTCCGAATTTTTCCCATCGCCGCATCGGTCACGTATGCGATGAAATTGAGTATGGGTTAACTTTCCCGCAATCCAACAAGAGCCAGTGCGCCCATTTTTTCTCGTAGCTTCAGCCGCGATGCTTTGCGCCTGCGCATCCAGCCCGCCGCCGGAGACCAAGGCCACGCCGGTGGAGCACCGTCCGCTCGAGCGGATGGCCGGCCAGCAGATCGTGGTTTTTCCCGTACAATACCTCGCCTCCACGGACACCCTCGGGTGGCAGCAACAAATTCCCAATCGGGCTGCCTTTCTCGCGTCGCTCGATGATCAGATACAGACTGCGTTCGCCGCGCGCGGACTCGGCCAGGTCTGGACGTTCGGCTCCGAGCTGGAGCGCGCATCGAAAATGAATTCCATTCTCATGACCGACGCGCGGTCGCTGGCCGCGGAATGGCTGCGAGGCCGCATTCTACCGGACGCGACGGTCCGTGACCCGCTCGCCTCGCAGGTACGCGGGCTCGTCGGCCTGAAGGGTTCGCGCTACGCGATTCTACCAGTCGAGCTGAGAGTCGAGAACGGCCCGAATGGTACGGGCGTTGCGACCCTTCGCCTCGTGATGATCGATTCGCGGCTGGCGCAGATCAAATGGGTTGGCGAAGTGGCGAGCGACCCGATGCGGACGCTGTCGCCTGCGCTAACCGCCAGCCTCGCCAGCCATTTCGCAGACCTCGTCGTCGCGCCCTGAACACGCACCGCTCGACGGACGGCTGACATGACCACCGTCTTCCACGTCTCTGATCTGCATTTTGGCTGGCCGGCCGTCCCGGAGCAGATCGATGCGATCGAGGAGATCATCCAGAGGGAGAAGTTCGACGTCGTGGCCATATCCGGCGATCTGAGCCAGCGGGCCAGAGCGGGCGAGTTCCAGCGGGCCTCGGTTTTCATCCGCGACGCGAAGAAGGTGAGTCAGGTGATATCGGTACCGGGAAATCACGATGTGGCGTGGTGGCGGGCGCCGCTCGGATTCAGTCACAAATCCAAAGTCTACGAGAACTATCGCCGGTTCATCGACCGGAATTTGGAGCCCGTGCTGAACGTGTCGGGCGCAACGTTCGTCGGAATCAACACTGCGCACGGCGTCACCCGGCGCACTTTGACCTGGAACTTGCGCGACATCTCCATCATCGGCGACATCCGGAGACACCAGCTCGAAAAAGCGGCCGAGCTGTTGTTGAACGCGCCTCCCGGCGACGCCAGGGTGATAGTGATGCATCACAACCCCGTTCAAGGCGAGCTTTCCCAGAGGCACGGCCTCAAGAACACCCATAAGATTTTAGGGGCTTTCGCCGAGATGGGCGTCGATTTAGTGTGTTGTGGTCACGATCATCAGGAATCGGTGCACTACATCGAGCACACGAGAAAGGGTACCGTGATCTCGACGGCCGGTACGGTCTCGAACAGGTCGCGTGGCGGCAGGCCGTCGTCAGTGAACGTGATCAACATTGGTCCGAAGACGATCGAGGTGACGACCCACGTTTGGTCGAAGGACGAGCGCACCTTCGTCGGGGGGCCGCACAAGTGCTTCAACCGCTCCGAGTATGTGGCGCCTAACTGATCGCGAGCAGCTCGCGCTCGAGCTGAGTGAGCCGCCGCCCCGGAATGCGGAGGAGCTCCGTGCGCGGTTGCAACGACTCGGACTGGGCGCGCAATATCGGGTGCGACTCACAACCAATCGCACCGTCGTCGTGAGCTACAGCGGAGGCGAGCTCCGCATTCACAACAGCTTTCTCGACGCCGATGAAGAAGTCTGGAAGGCTGTCATAATCTTCGTCCACGGACGAAACCGTCTGGTGAGAAGGGAAGCTCGCAGAACCATCCTCCAATTCCCCGTCGCAAGATTGGCCGACCAGCCGCGGCGGAAGCGCAGACCCGAGAGAACGCACCCGGGGGACCTGTCATTGATCAACGAGCTCTCCCACCGGCACGCGGAGTACAACACGGAGAGGTTTGGCGGCGCATTGCGGGAGATTCCGATCCGAATTTCGCGTCGGATGAAGAGCCGGCTGGGCCACTATAGTCCGGCTAGCGATGGCTGTGAGCCCGAGATCGTGTTGAGCAGACGTCATATCAGACGCGACGGATGGCCTGAAGCACTGCACACTCTGTTGCATGAGATGGTGCACCAGTGGCAGGACGAGCAGGGCTTCGTCGTCGATCATGGGCCGAGCTTCAGGGCGAAGGCGAGAGCGGTGGGAATCACTCCACTCGCTTGCCGCGCCGTCGCGTAGCACTAGCTTCCTCGGATGCCAACCGATTTCTACAATATTGATTCCGCGCTCTCCGAAGAGGAGCGCGCGGTTCGCGACACGATTCGAGCATTCGTCGATGAGAACGTCCTTCCCGTTATCGGCGACTGCTATATCGAAGGAAGATTTCCGAAAGAGATAGTTCCGAAGATGGCGGAGCTCGGAATGTTCGGCGCGAACCTGCCCGAAGAATACGGATGCGCCGGACTGAACAACGTCGCTTACGGATTGATAATGCAGGAGCTCGAGCGCGGCGACTCGGGCGTGCGCTCTTTTGCTTCGGTGCAGGGCGCTCTGGTGATGTATCCGATTTACGCATTCGGCAGCGAGGATCAGAAACAGCACTACCTGCCGAAAATGGCCAGCGGTGAAATAATCGGATGCTTCGGTCTGACGGAGCCCGATTACGGCTCGAACCCTTCGGGAATGATTACGCGGGCGCGAGAGAAGAAAGATGGAAGCTGGGTGATCAACGGCGCGAAGATGTGGATCACCAACGGCTCGACCGCCCAGGTCGCCATCGTCTGGGCCAAGACGAGCGAGGACCAGAGCGACAGATCGATCCGTGGCTTCGTAGTTCCCACCGACACTCCCGGCTTTGCTGCCAGGGACCAGAAAGGGAAGCTGTCTCTGCGAGCGTCGGATACGAGCGAGCTCGTGCTTCAGGATGTTCGAGTGCCCGCAACTGCGCTGCTACCCAAGACCGGCGGAATCAAGAGTCCTCTCATGTGTCTGACCCAGGCCCGGTACGGTATTGCCTGGGGCGCGATGGGCGCCGCTCAGGCCTGCTACGAGGAAGCTCTCGCTTATGCCGGCAACAGAGTGATGTTTGGAAAGCCGATAGCCGGATTTCAGCTGCAGCAGCAGCGTCTGGCCGAGATGCTGACCGAGCTCGTTAAGGGACAGCTCCTCGCCCTGCACCTCGGCAGGCTCAAGGATAAGGGCACGTTCAGTCCACATCAGGTATCGCTTGCCAAGCGAAACAACGTCAGTGTCGCCACCAATATCGCCCGCGAAGCGCGCCGTCTCCTTGGCGCCAATGGCATACTCGCCGAGTACTCGTCGATGAGGCATATGGCGAACCTGGAGAGCGTCTACACCTACGAAGGCACCCACGACATCCATACCCTGATACTCGGACAGGCGATGACGGGAATCAGCGCGTTCGAATGACAGAGCAGAGACGCGACATCGGCTGATGCGACGCTCGAGAATCGCCGTCGTTGTCGCACTCTTCGGCCTGGCTGCGGCGGCCACGGCCGCGTGGCTTTTCCCTCGCGCCCTCCCGACCATAGCACTCAAGCAATCTCTTACGCGAGAGGTCGCTCTCGCCCGCGCTGATTCGTTCTTCCACACGCATTCGCTTGCTCCACAGAGCGCTCGGACCGCCATTCGATTTCACGCAAATGACTCGCTCCGGACGTTCGTAGAGTTAGCCGGGGGCGGGCACGACTCGCTGAACGCTCTCGTTCGCGGCCGTGACCTGGCGCCGTTTACGTGGTCGGTGCGGGCCTTCATTCCTGGCGATCCCCATGAGGCGCGAGCCGACTTTGCGCCTGACGGGCGCATCATCGGATTCGAGCGAAAGCTCGCCGACGCGGATCGACGGCCGGCGGTTAGCGCCGATTCCGGCCAGCGAATCGCCGAAAACGTATTGGCCATGTGGATCGGCCGCCGCAATGGTCTGTGGAAGCTGGTGACCGCGTCTTACGAGACGAAAAAAATCAGCGGCCGCATCGACCGCAGCTACACCTTCCAGCGCACGGATCGGGGCATCGGCAGCGCTCCGATCCGCATGGAAGTCCGGATTGCCGGCGACACGCCCGCCCTCGTCCGGCCGTACGTCGAGATTCCCGAATCCTTCCGGCGACGATACGCGGAGATGCGATCGTGGAACGAGCTGCTCGCGCTCCTTGCGTCTCTTGTCATCCTTGCGATCTCGATCGCCGGCATAGTTGCGCTCATAAGATTTGCGCGTGAGCGACGCGTCCGCTGGCGGCAGCCGATGGTCGTTGGCGGCACGGTCGGCGCGCTCGCCCTGCTCGCCGGAATTAACGAGATCCCCGGGAGCTGGTTCTCCTACGACACGGCGATGTCGCCGATCACGTTCCAGGCAACGCAGGTGCTTCTGGCGCTGCTGTTCGGCATCACGACCGCTCTGGTCCTCGCGTTCACGCTCGCCGCGGCGGAGGCAGCGAATCGTAGCGCCTTCCCGTGGCACCTCGATTGGTGGAAGCTGTGGCGGAACCGCGGCACGAGAGAAGTTGCTTCGCGCGTTGGCGGCGGTTACGCCGTTGCCGCGATTGGGTTCGCCTACGTCGCAATCTTCTACCTCGTGACGAGGACGCTTTTCGGATGGTGGGTGCCGAGCGAGCTGCTCAACGACCCGAACCAAATCGCGTCGCCCATGCCGTGGATCTCCGGAATCGCGCTCTCGCTGAACGCCGGCGTCTGGGAAGAGGCGCTCTTCCGCGCGCTGCCTCTCTCGCTGCTCGCGCTCTGGCTTGGCCCGCGTCCTACACGCCGTTGGTGGCTCGCCGCGGGCGTGATCGGGTCGGCTCTTATTTTCGGGTTCGCCCACTCCAACTACGAGTCGTGGCCGCCCTATTCGCGCGGCGTGGAGATTTTCTTCGAGGCCTGCTTCTGGGCGGTTCTATTCATCAATTTCGGCGTTCTCGTCACGATGATTGCGCACTTCGCCTACGATCTCGTTCTGTTCAGTGTCTTCGTCGCGTCGGGGAGCGCAGTGCCGTACCGAGTGACAGCGGCGATCGTTGCGATCGCACTGTTGGCTCCCGCGATTGCTGTAGCGTGGCGATGGGCTCAACAGCGCGGGTTTGTTCCGGCGCCGGCTGATGCGCGGTTCGCGGCGTGGACACCGATCGCCGCGCCCGCGACTACTTCGCTCCCACCTGCAAGACCGGTAGGCGCGTTATCGGTGCGCGCGCGGCGACTCGCAGTCGCTGCGGCAATTGCGGGAATCATCGTCGCGGTGGCGCGGCCGCCCAAGCCAGTACTCGGTCCGGAGTTCACGGTTGATCGCCAGCATGTCCTGAAGACAGCAGACTCAATGCTGGTGGCCCACGGCGGAAATCCCGCCGGATGGAAGCGCCTCACGATAATCGGCACCGACACCCTCGACGCGTGGCCGAGGTTTCTCCGCGAGCACAAGCTCGTACAGCAAGCGAGGCAGTTCGCACTAACCTACGAGCCACCTACATGGTGGACGGTGCGCTACGTCCATACCCAAGGCAGCCCGTCGCAACGCATCGAAGAATGGCGCGTACGCGTCCGGCCAGACGGAAGACCACTCGACGCACGGCATTTGGTTCCGGATTCAGCGCCGAGTCAGTCGCTCGATTCCTCAGCGTTTCGACGCATTGCGATTTCCGCTCTCGCACGCGACGGGATCGATATTTCGACGCTCCAGGAATCCGAGCTCAGGGAAACCGCGCGTCCGGCAAGGCGAGATGCAACTGTTATCTACGATGACACCGCGGTGAAGTTGCCCGCCGGCGCTGTTGCGCACGCGTGGGTGGATATCGCCGGAGACCAGCCCCTCGTAGCTCGACGCGGCATCGAGCTGCCGGAAGCATTTCTGCGCGCCGATCGCGCGCGGCAAACGAATCGCATGCTGATCGTGGGCATGAGCGTCCTGCTGTTATTGGTTCTTGTCGTTACGGGCGCAATCGTCGTCAAGCGGCGCCGGCCCATTCTTGTCGATGACGGGAAACTCGATCGCAAGCGCATCCTTGGTATAACCGGGGTGCTCGTTTTGCTAGCGATCCTCAGCGCGTTGAACACCCTGCCGTCGCGGCTCTACGGATACGACACAGCCCGTTCCTGGGACAACTTCCTTATTTCGACGGTGCTCAGCTTTCTGGGAACGATCCCCCTCGCGTTGATTGTTGTCGGCTTGTGGCTCACACTCGACGCAATGCGACGACGAGTCGGCATATCTATGCTCGAAGGTTCGCCGTCCCGACCGACCAGCAATGCAATGCTCATAGTGGGACTTGCACTCGGCGGAATCGTCTTCGCGATAGCGCGCCCGGACACCGTGTCCTCGAGTGGAACGCCCAAAATACCGATGACCAACCTTAATGATTTATGGCCGCTCCTCGCCGGAATCCCCGCCATCCCGATGATTTCCATCGTGTCGCTCGCGATCGTTGGCATCCCATTACTCACGGTGGCGGCCGTTAGTCCCCGATGGAGACTGCGCGCGCTCATGATCGGGCTGTTAGTCGCGCTGGTTGCGGCGGTGGGATTGACCGCTCGATCGGGGACCGATTTCCACCCACTCGCGGCGATTCTGGTAGCCGCTGGCGTTGTGCTCTTCGCGATCGCGCTGCTCAGGGGCGGCACGCGATCCGCCTGGTCATGGATTGTGGCGGCGCTTTTCTTTCAATCGTTGGCCGGTCTCCGCAACGCGGTCTACGCCCCGGTTTGGCAGGGTCGGGGTGCTGGGGCACTCACGATGCTTGTCGCGGCGGGATTGATCGCCGTCGTCGCGCAAAGGGCCGCGCACGGTACTCCGGAGCGTCTGACGGGAATCTGACGCGGGCAGCGTATTCTCTTTTCCGACTGCAGTCGTAGCGGAGCGAAGGGCCCGGGCGTATGGGTGCGCTCGGGCCTGTTCCGCGCTCCAGACATGACTCGGTAGCCGTGAGCAACCTCCGGGCAGGTGTATCTTTATGTGAAATCATTCACATGGAGATTCCGCGGTGAAGATTGCCGTGTGCGTAAAGCGGGTTCCCGACATGGATGTGCGGTTCCGGATCGGAGCCGACAACGCGTCGCTCGACGAGTCCGGACTCAAGTTCGACATCAACGATTTCGATGCGTGGGCGGTCGAAGCCGCTCTGCAGCTGAAGGAAAAGAACGCCGGAAGCGAAGTTACCGTCGTCTCGCTCGGCCCCGACGTCGTGCAGGAAACGATCAGGAAAGCGTTGAGCATGGGTGCCGACAAAGGCGTGCATCTCAAAGCCGACAAGCTGCCGTTCGACGGATTCGCGATCGCCAAAGCGCTGAGCGAAGAGCTCAAGATCGGCGGATACGACCTCGTTCTGTTTGGAAAGATGTCCCCCGACTCCTCCAATGGGATCGTCGGTCCGATGGCAGCGGAGCTGCTCGGCCTTCCATGCGTTACGGCCATCTCTTCTCTCGAGATCTCGGACGGGAAGGGAAAAGCGAAGCGCGAGCTCGAGGGTGCGCAGGAGATCGTCGAGTTTCAGCTCCCGGCCGTGTTGACGGTCGACGAGGGCCTCAACAACGCTCGCCTCTCATCTCTCAAGGGCATCATGGCGGCGAAAAAGAAACCACTCGAGGTGAAGCCGGCCCAGATTCCGACGCCGCAGATCAAGGTGCGGAAGCTGGAGCTTCCTCCAGAGCGGAAGGCGGGAAGAATAGTTGGAGAGGGAGCGGCTGCTGTCCCCGAGCTGATCAAGCTCCTTCAGACCGAAGCGAAGGTCCTCTGATGGCGAATGTTTTTGCATTTGCCGAATCTCGCGGCGCCGAGATAAGAAAAGTGGGCGTGGAAACGGTGACAGCTGCTCGAATGCTCGCGGATAAATCGGGAGGCGGGGAAGTCCACGCGCTGGTGCTGGGCCCGCCGGGCATCGCCTCGAAGGCCGCGCAGCTCGGTCAATACGGCGCCGATGTCGTCGCCGTCGTCGAGCATCCGTCGCTCGCGAACTATAGTCCGGAGGTTGCGGCCGCGACCGCGGCCGATCGAATCAAGTCGGGAGCCTTTCGTGCGGCGATCTTCACAACCACCGCGCAGGGGCGAGACCTGGCTCCCCGTGTCGCGGCGCGGATTGGAGTCGGCGTCGTTACCGACGTGATATCGTTCGAGCTCGAAGGCGACACCCTCGTCGTCCGGCATCCGATGAACATTGGGAAAGTGATCGCCACGCTCGAGATGTCCGGTACTCCCTCCGTCATAGCCATTCGGCCAAGCGTCATCACTCCCGCGCAGAATCCAAAAGCTGGTCGCGTCGAGAATGTAAAGCCGGCAGTGGATCCGGAAAGCGCGCGCGTCAAAGTACTGGAGACCCGACAAGGCGGCAGCGGCAAGCTCGATCTCGCCGAAGCACCTGTGATCGTTGCCGGTGGCCGCGGACTCAAGGCGAAAGAGAACTTCAGGCTCGTCGAAGATCTCGCGTCGGCTTTCGGTAACGCGGCGGTTGGAGCCACCCGCGCCGTCACCGACGATGGCTGGCGCCCGCATAGCGATCAGATCGGTCAGACGGGCCGTCTCGTCAGTCCGGAGCTTTACATCGCCGTCGGAATTTCCGGTGCCGTGCAGCACCTCGCGGGGATGAGAACGTCAAAAACCATCGTCGCGGTCAACAAGGATAAGGAAGCACCGATCTTCAAGGTCGCCGACTACGGAATAGTCGGCGATGTGTTCGAGGTGATTCCCGCACTGACCGAGGCGGTTCGTGAGGCGAAAAAGCACCACTGATGCCGGACCGCGCCGGAACAGTCCTGCCAAGCAGGCATCAAGCGCCGCTTCCGCTCGACCGACTCATTCTCACCGAGCCGCCCGACGCTGACGCGGTTCCGATGGATGTCCTGTTCGTCGGTGGCGGGCCGGCCGGGCTCGCTGGGGCGATCGAGCTGGCGAGACTCGTGAAGGCTGATGCCGAAGCCGGCGGAGCCTTGGGCGACATCCAGATCGGAGTGCTCGACAAAGCCGGTGCACTCGGCGAGAACTCATTATCAGGTGCCGTCGTCAATCCGATTGCGATACGCGCGCTATTTCCGGAGCTCGCCGACAAGGATTTTCCATTCCGGTCCCCGGTAACGGGCGAAAAAGTGTACTTCTTAACCGAAAGCCGTGCGCTCAGAATCCCGACGCCGCCGACGATGCAGAATCACGGCAACCACATCGCTTCGATCTGCGAGCTCGTCCGCTGGCTCGGCGAAAAGGCTGAAGGTCTGGGCGTCAACATCTTCACGGGATTTCCAGCGGCATCGCTTTTCACCAGCGGGAATCGAGTTACCGGGGTGAGGACGACTCCATCCGGGCTCGGCCGAAACGGTGAACCTGCGAGCGGATATGCGCCTCCGACCGACATCACTGCGCAGATCACAGTTCTCGCGGAAGGAACGCGCGGCACCCTTTCGCAGGCCTATCTCCAATGGCAGCAGATCGATTCGCCAAATCCACAGATTTTCGCGCTCGGCGTGAAAGAAATCTGGGAAACGCTGACGCCGCTCGATTCGATCGTCCACACGCTCGGATGGCCGGTGCCGAACGATGCTTTTGGCGGAAGCTTCATGTACCCGCTCACCAGAAATCTCGTGGCGGTTGGACTCGTCGTCGGTCTGGATTACAAGCGCACCTCCGACGACGTGCACGAGATGCTCCAGCGCATGAAGCTGCATCCGCTATTCCGTGATTTGCTCGGGAGCGGTGAGATGGTTGAGTGGGGAGCCAAGACGATTCCGGAGGGTGGCTATTACGCGCTGCCGACCCGCAGACACGGCGACGGCCTGATGATCGTCGGGGATGCAGCGGGTTACGTCGAAGTTGCCTCACTCAAGGGAATTCACTATGCGATGCAGTCGGGAATGTTCGCGGCCCGCGCCGCTTTCGATGCACTCAAGCGTAAGGACACCTCGGCGCAATCGCTCAAGGAATACGACGCGATGGTGGATGGGAGCTTCATTGTGAAAGATCTCCGCCGGCGTCGCAACATGCGTCTGGCGTTCCAGGAGACCAATTTCTATGTGGCGGGACTCAAGGCGGGACTAATGACTGTGACGGCGGGCGCGCTGCCGGGCGGGATGATTCATTCTCACCCCGATGCGGATGTGCCGCGAGCTGTCGTGTCCGCGGAGCCGTTGGTTCCCGATGGGAAGCTCACGTTCAGCAAGCTCGATGCGGTGTTCAAATCCGGCAACGCGACGCGCGACGACATCCCTTCACATCTCATCGTTGGCTCGGACGTAACCCCAGAGGTGGCAGAGCTCTACACGCACATGTGCCCCGCCGGAGTCTACGAGCGGGACGGCGACCGCCTGGTTGTGAGTCCCGCCAACTGCGTCGACTGCAAAGCGACGGACGTCATCGGGCCCCGGTGGACGCCAAGAGAGGGTGGCAGCGGGCCGAAATACAGGCTCATGTGAGTCGTTCATGGGGATCCAGCGCGACTAATTAATTGTCAATGTGCGGAGCCAGATCCGCCCCGGATTTCAGCTCCGCCCGATTTCGTAGATGTCGATCGTTTGTCTTATTTCTCCGGCCTCGAAGGGCCGCGTTTCCTTGCGTCGAATAGTCAGACCGTGCGCCGCGCACTCCTCGACGAAAACGGGCGCTGCTACGCGACCCGGGTCGGCTATGAGCGCGAATCCGCCTGGGGCGAGCAGACGATCGAGGATCACGGGCAGGAGCTCGGCGTACTCTTTCTCGTACAGAACGTCGGAAGCGAAAACCAGATCGAACTCGCCCAGATCGCTGGGCAAATGCCTCCAGTCAACCAGGCGTGTGCGTGCGCGCGTTCCCAGATTGCGGAACACGTTCGCGGCCGTCACGTCGAGCGCGTCCTCGTAGTAATCGGTAGACAGAACATCGAACCCGGCTTTGGTTGCAGCGAGCGTGCTCAGACCAACTCCGCACCCGAGCTCGAGTGCCGAGCCGCCGTGGCCATTGAGCTCGAGGAGTTTGCTGGCCAACACGATTGAGGATGGCCAGACGTCGGCCCAGTACGGAAGCCGCTCGTCCTTCACGAAGTCTTCTTCGCGAATGAGATCGTCCGAGTTCGCAGGCTTGAGGATGCTGAAGGTATGAGTGTCGAGTGTCGCATCCTCGACCGACGTCCTGAAGCGGTTGTTGAGAGCGCTGACGAGCGCATTCCCCGACAAAGTCAACCGTCGGTCGTTTGTGAGATCGGGCTTGTCGATCACAGTGAGAATGCCGACGTCTCTTCGAGGCTGTGGTCCAGCATGAGCGCGCTGAGTTGCGCGCCCTTCGCTACCGTTGGCTTCGTCTCCGGTACGATTAGAAGTGCGTTTGCTTTGGCCATCGAAGTGAGCGCCCCGGAGCTCTGATGCCCGGTGAGACGGGCGCTCAGCGAGCCGTCCTCGCGCCGGGTGACGAACGCGCGCAGAAAGTGTGTGAGGCGGGCGTTGATTTTTACTTCTTCCTCCAGAGTAACGCTTACGGTGCGGCGGAAGAGTGAATGGTGTCCCTGCATCTTTCGGAGCGCTGGTCGCACGAAAAGCTCGAAGCTCACCATCGCGGAAACAGGATTCCCGGAGAGGCCGAGCCATGGCACATCCTTGAGTATTCCGAAAGCGAGCGGCGCACCGGGGCGCATTTTCACCTTCCAGAATTTCTGCGTTCCCCCGAGCGCGGCGAAGACGTCGCGAGTGTGATCGAGATCACCAACCGACACCCCCGCCGACGTGATGATTATGTCGCAGCCCGCTGCCGCGTCCAGCTTTCGTCTCAGCGACGCTTTGGTATCGCTTGCTACTCCGAGATCGTATGGAATTCCACCTGCGACGCGTGTCAATGCGTCGAGCGTATAACTGTTGGTTGAGACTATACGGCGAGCCGCGGCGACTTCATCGAATTCGTCGATGTCGACCAGCTCATTCCCCGAGCTGATGATCGCCACCTTCGGGCGGCGGAAAACCTGGACGCTCGCAACTCCGCTCGAGGCGAGAACGCCTAGCAGCGCCGGTTTTAGTGGCGATCCACGGCGAGCTAGCACATCTCCGCGCTGATAGTCCTCGCCGGCCTCGCGGATGTTCTTCCAGACATCGCGGGCGGCGCGGATCTCGACTTTTCCAGCTCCGCCATCGGTGTCCTCCTTGCGGATGACGGAATCCGCTCCCGCCGGAATCGGGGCTCCCGTCATGATTCGCATCGCTTCACCACGCTTGAGAGGGCGCGGCGCAAATTCGCCAGCGGCGACCGTGGCGACGACGCGGAGCTTCACCGGTTCACCAGTCATCACGGCTGTGATGTCTGCAGAACGCACGGCGTAGCCATCCATCGACGAATTGCTCCACGGTGGCATCGTCACCGTCGCCGAAATTTCTTCGGCCAAAACGCGGCCCAGCGCCTGCCGGAGAGGAACCGGTTCCTCGGGGAGCGTTTTTATCTCGGCGAGGATTTGCTCACTTGCCTCGGTGACGTTCAGCACGGCGGCCTCAATGCTCGCGGTAGGCGGCGAGGGACTCCGCGATTTGGTCGGCGATGTGCGTGACCACGGAGCCCGGCGTCGTCGTGTTGTTGGCAAGAATGCTGAAGATGAGCCGCTCGCCATCAGCCGTCGTCACGTAACCAGAGAGCGATCGCGCCTTGGCGAGCGTTCCGGTTTTGGCGTGAACGTTTCCTTCGGCGGGCGTACCTTTCATGCGGTCCTCAATAGTGCCATCGACTCCGGCGATCGGCAGCGCGTTGTACCACGTCGCGAACGCGGTGTCTGCCTGAATTTTGTCCAGCACCCGCACTATCGTCTCGGGCGTGAGGAGATCCTGATCCGAGAGGCCGCTCCCGTCGTGTATCACGAATCCATCGGGCTGCACTCCCCAGGCGAGGAGTTGCTGTCCAACGATTTTCCGGGCGCTGTCGGCGGTGCCGAGGCCGCCGCGTTCGAGTCCGATGGTGCGGAGGAGTATCTCCGCGATCTGGTTCTGGGACGGCTTGAGAAGCGCGGGCAGAATCTCACGAAGCGGTGGAGACACAAGGACGAATAGCGTGTCCATCTTCAACGGAGTGGGAAGGATGCTGTCGATCACGCTGTCCTCGACCGTGATCCCTTTGCGGAGCAGACCCGCCCGCAAGGCATCGAGATACGTCTTGCCCGGATTTTTTGACGGTCCGGAGAACAAGCTGTCGCGCACGGTGTCGGGCGGAGGACGCAGAGTAGTGGGCGCCATCCCCTCGTTGAAGAACAACTCGTCGACGCCAGCTCCGTAGTACTCGCCGAGGTCGTCCCACTCCCACCCATACCCGTAGATCGAATCAGGGAACGCGTTTTCCACTCGCGCCAGCGATCCCCCGATCTCTCTGATTCCGTGTGCGCGAACCGAATCGGCGAGATCGTCCATCACTATCGTCGCGGTCCCTCGCATCCTGTCGCTCACTGTTGGATCTCCACGTCCGATCACGAGCAGGTTGCCGTCGAGAAGCGAGTCGCGTACATCGCCGTCTGTCAGAAACGTCGTCCGGTACCTGTAGTCGGGCCCCAGAAGTGTCAACGCGACGCTACTCGTGATGATCTTCATGTTCGAAGCCGGCATGAACAGTTTGCCGGCATTCTTCGAGTAGAGCGTGTCACCGGTGCGCGGGTTGACGATCAGCACTCCCCACTGCGCGTTTCGGAATGCCGGCTGCGAAGTGAGGGAATCGATTTCGTGCCTGAGGTTGGCGCGCGGGGACGTCATGTGAGCGGTTTGCATCACCGTCACGCAGCCGGTGATGGCGAATGGCGCGACGGCCGCGAGAAGGGCGCGGGTGCACCCAGGGGCGATACGTACTGGCACTTCTTGTCTTACTCCCTGCTGTAGGTTGCGCTGAGGCTGTCGTCTTCTCCGACAGTTACGCGGATGACTGTGGCGGGGTTTGGGAGTGCCTTCGACACCTTGTCGAAGATGAATCGGGCGAGGTTCTCGCCGGTCGGAATCAGTTTCCCGTCTGCGAACTCGGACACATCCAGATTGATGTTGCGGTGATCGAACCGTTCTTTCACTTCCTTCCGCAGGATGTCGTCGAGCACACCCAGGTCGACGACGAATCCCGTGGTGTCGTCGATCGGTCCACCGACCGTGATATCGCACACGTAGGTATGACCGTGATAGTTGGGCCACGCGCACGCGCCGAAAGTGCGCGCATTTTTTTCATCGCTCCAATCGGGCCGACTGTAGCGATGCGCGGCGGAGAATGCGATTCGTCTGGTAAGGGACGCGCTCGGCATCGCTGGTAATTTGCTCAATGCGGCGCTCGGGTGGGAAGCGGGAAGCGGGAAGCGGGAGGGGGGAAGCGGGAAGCGGGAAGCGGGACGCAAAGAGCGGGGCATCTCGCGAACCGGACATCGCCCACCGCTTCCCGCCTCCCGCTTCCCGCTCCCGCCTCAGTGCTCGTCGTTCAAGACGTTTGGAGTAACGTCCTGACCGCTTACGCCCTCGGGGGTCGGGCTCTCTGGCGGATTCCACGGAATCGCATCGGCAATCGACTCCTGAACGTCTGTCGTTCCGAACAACTCGGCGTGCAGATTCTCGTGAAGATGCTCGGCCTCCGGATCTTCGGATCTTGCGCGATCGCCGAGCAGAATTCCCTCATGGCGAAATTCGTCGACGAGGTGTTCGTCGATCGCTTCGGGACTCTCAGCGCGGCGGATCGGATCGACGAGCAGGTCGTTCTTGAGCTTCGTGATGCCGACAAGGTCGGCGACGACTCGCTCGATGATGCGGAATTCTTCCTCTGTCCCTACTCTGCCGGAGAGCTTTACCACCCCGCTCCGGACGGCTACCTCGACATCGTTGGGATCGAATGCGAGCTGCTCGTTCAGGCGATCCCGAACCAGGGCGCGAATCTCACCATCCGTCAGCTCGTCGATCGCGCGAATATCCTCGTAATCTTTCTCCACCATTCCTCCGAGTCCGCCGCTTAGGCGGTTGGCGTTACCGGAAGAACAGCAGTGAAGCGCCGAGCGTGATGGCTCGATTGTTCTTCCAGAATGAGCGGGCCTGATTCGCTGGAACCGCCGATCCCGAGCCAGTGTTGAGATAGTACGCGGAAGGGTACTTCAACTGATACAGGTAATCGCCCCAATCCGCACGCAGCTGGAATCGACCGCCCGGCACGTACCGCAGGCCGCCACCGAATGAAAATGCAAAGGGGGTGCCGAACGTATAGGGGTCCGGTTTTAGAGTGCAGCTGCAGGACGCTATCCCGGCGCCCAAGTTCACCACGGGAATAAAGTGATGGTAGCTCTTTTGTCCTGTCAGGTTCAGCGTGAGATCGACATCGTACAAATTTAGCCCGACATTCTGTTTTGCCAGGTGCGACGCAGCGCCTGTCTTGGTGGGATCTATCGGGAAGCGCTCACTGTTGACGTGTGACCAGCGAGCGGTGAGAAGTGCGGGTCCGCCGACGTGCACATCGTAGCGGAGTCCGAACATCGCCCCGCCGCGCGGCGCCACTCCGATGAGGTCCTGGCCGGCGCTGAAGCGGCCCCCAAAAAACGTCAGCTCCTGTCTGGTCTCGACGTCACGATACGGACTGTTCTCGGGAAGGTGGCCGACTTGCGCACCCGCGGATGTCGCCAATACTGCAAGCGCAAAGGCGCCGATTAAACGCTTCACTAATCAACTCCAAGATTGACGCCGCTCATCTCTCGCGGCTGCTCGATTCCGAGCATGGATAATATAGTTGGGGCCACGTCGCACAGAGCTCCGCCGGGTCGCAGTCGCTGTTCCTGCTCCCAGTCCACGATCACGAAAGGAACGGGATTCGTCGTATGCGCAGTATGTGGTCCACCGGTTTCCGGGTCGATCATCATCTCGGCATTGCCGTGGTCGGCTGTGACGATGAGACGCATTCCCGCTTTCTCCGCTGTCTCGAGCACGCGCGACAGACAGCGGTCGACTGTCTCGACTGCCTTGATTGTCGCGGGAATGGATCCGCTGTGACCAACCATGTCGGCGTTCGCGTAGTTGCAGAGAATGAAATCCTGATCGAGCGATGAAATACCCTTGCAGAGCGCTTCTGTTACGCCATCCGCACTCATTTCCGGCTTGAGATCGTAGGTTGCCACCTTCGGACTCGGTACGAGCACCCGGCTTTCGCCCGGATACGGTTGCTCGACTCCTCCGTTGAAGAAGTAAGTCACATGCGGGTACTTCTCGGTTTCCGCGGTCTTCAACATCGACAGCCCGCTCGCGGAGAGCACCTCCGCCAGGATGCGAGCCATCGACGTCGGTTCGAAGGCGACGGGGACATCGAAGGTCTTGTCGTAGTTGGTCAGAGTGGTAACGGACACCTTCGGTCCGCCTGAAACATCGAATCCGTCGAAACCGGGGTCGATTAGCGAGCGCACGATCTGCCGCATTCTGTCCGAGCGATAATTGAAGCAGATCAACGCGTCCCCATCGACCATCGGTGCGACGGGCTTGCCATTTTCCGTGACAACGACCGGTAGCATGAACTCATCCGTCTTACCCGATTCGTAGGCCTCGCGAATTGCCTCGATCGGATCGGTGACGGTTGTGCCTTTCCCATCTACACTGGAGCGGTATGCAAGCTCGGTGCGGTCCCAGCGGCGATCGCGATCCATCGCGTAGTAGCGGCCGGAGACGCTCGCGATCTTTGCCGGACTGCCGATCTTCCGAATGTACTCGAGCAGCTGCTGCATGTAGCCGAGCGCCGATTTTGGCATCGTATCGCGCCCGTCGAGGAATGCGTGGACCGCGACACGCTCCAGCCGCTGCCGCTTCGCAAGTTCCAAGAGCGCGCAAAGGTGCTCGTCGATTGCGTGCACTCCCCCGGTCCCAATCAGTCCCATCAGGTGCAGAGTGCCGCCGTTCTTCTTGACCTGCTGGCATGCACCCAACAAAGCGGGATTGGTGTAGAAGGTCCCATTGGCGATGGCAGCCGAGATTCGAACGAGGTCCTGCATCACCACGCGTCCTGCGCCGAGGTTCAGGTGTCCGACTTCGCTGTTGCCCATCTGACCCTCGGGCAGTCCGACGCGAAGTCCAGATGCCTCGAGCAGCGTGCGCGAGCCGCGACGCCAAAGGGCGTCCCAGTTCGGCGTGTTTGCGAGAGCGATTGCGTTGCCTTCAGTTTCGGGGCGGTAGCCCCAGCCATCGAGTACGATGAGCGCGACTGGCCGCGCGCGCTGTGTGGTAGCCATTATAGGTAAATGTAATTCCACCCTGACTTGGGGGGCACGAAGAAGCTAAATGGAGATTTTCAGACCGAAGGAACCCGGCCCCGAAACTCGGCGTCGCGCCGAGCGATCCGGTGAAGGCGATCGGCGTCGCGGCGGCTGGCGCGATTTCCGGCGTGCGTATCCAGGATTTGTCTTCGTGCTTGGGCTCGGTCTCGCCGCGCTGATTGCGTTGGACGCCTGGCTGGTCGTAAAGCGAGAGAAGTACAATCGCGATGTCGCTCTTCTGCAATCTCACATGACGAGCGCCGAGCGCGCGCGCACGGACGCGATTGTCGAGGCCGAGCAGAACAAGCTCCGAATCGCGATCGAGCTGGCAAAAAGGCAGGCGAAGTTCGACAAGCGACTCCACCTCAACGTGTCCATCGACAGCTCGCGCATGTATCTCACGCGTGAAGGTGCGCTGCTGCGCGAGATGCCGGTTCAGTTCGGGCCGGAGCTCGCCGCCTCCGAGTCGTCCGCGACTCCGCCAGCAGCGATCCCGAAAGGTGAGCGTACAATCGCAGATCTTTCTGACACGAGAATCACGCTCGACGGCGGGGCTTTCATTCTGTCGTCGTCGGCATCCGACCTCTCGTCGGATACGACTGGCGTTCCGCCTGGTTCGCTTCGGATAAGTCTCGACGACATGAAGGCGATCATGCCGAACCTTAGCCGAGGCATGAAGGTATACTTTTATTGAATCGGCGCGTCTTTCCACGAGCGCTGAAATTTCCGGAGTAGCGTGATGGCCCTGAGCAGAATGTTTTCCTACGGCGGCAAGACGGTCTGGATGCTGATACTCGGCTTCATTGCCGTGGCGGTCCTGAGCGTCATGCTGCTGACGAGAACGGCCGAGCTCCGCTATCAGCGCGACGTCAACAGGATGGTCTACAGCGACAACCTCGACGTCTTGACTGAGGTCAAGGCCAAGCTAGGAATGACCGGCGACAGCCTTAAGGCTTTACTCAATGAATCGCCCGCTGAAGCGGCCAACGAGCCGTACATAGTCGTGAGCATGGCCGATCACAGGCTCTGGTACAAGCAAGGCAAGCAGGTGTTGTTCGAGGCACCGGTCGCTACAGGCAGCGGAAAAGAGCTTGTTGGAGGATCGAGCGGCCAGTGGCGCTTCGAGACCCCGCGCGGACGACTGACAGTGAAAGCCAAAGACGAAAATCCGGCGTGGGTACCACCGGAATGGCACTACGTCGAACAGGCCCGGAAAAAGGGTCTCGGCATTGTGCATCTCGATCCGGGTGGAGCGATTCGGGCAGGCGATGGCGTCATAACGACGCAGAATGGCGAAGTCGTCAAGCGCTACAGCAACGGCCAGACGGTTTCGTTGGGCGAGGGAAAGGAAGGTCACGAAATCGTCGCCGATGGAAACATTGTCGTTCCACCTTATGGAACCTCCGCGCGACGCTATATGGGTGTGCTAGGAACCCGTCGCCTGGATCTCGGCGACGGATACGGGATCCACGGTACCGATACGCCCCAGTCGATCGGTGAGTCGGTGAGCCACGGCTGCGTGCGTCTGCGCAACGAGGACATTGAGAAGCTCTATCCCATGGTCTCAGTGGGCACACCTGTCTACATCTATTAAGAAGACTGCTGTTGGAGCGTGAGGGCGCGGAGGATCGCCGTCACCCGACGGGCGAAGAGCTCGAGCTCCCCGACGAGCTTCCAGTTCGAAAACGCCACACGGCGAAGATCGTGTGGGTCGCTGTAGCCGCGATCGCAGCAATCGGGGCGTTCCAATTCCTTCAGGCTGCCAGCGATACGACGCAGAAACCGATCGGCACCTATCTCACGCGCGTCGTTGTTCCCTTGGCGGAGCCGTCGGCAAGCGCCTTTGGACGCAGTGGCGAAGTGAAGCTCGCCTTCGCGATGCCCGGGCAAACAGTTTCGTATCCGCTCGACGTCCATGGAGACCCGACATCGCTTCAGTACGCCTGGGTCAGAAACGGCGACACCGCTCTTGCTACCACGGCTCGGTCGCTCACGGGCGATCAGGTGGTGGCGCCTTCAATGGCGGGCTTCTACAGATTTGCTCTCATCAAGAGCGGTCAGCAGCGTTCAATTGAAGGTCTCACGCTCGCAGTCCTCGTTCCGTTCGAGGAAAAGGAGGGCGTAATGCTTCACGGCTACCGCATCGGTACTTACCTGGCTGAGCGTGTTTCTGGTAGGCAGGCGCCGCCGCAGGGCTTTCTCGAGATCACGCCCGCCGATGTAGACATCCCGATAACAAAGCATTTGAGGGTCAACGATTTTCTGAACCACGACCAGCAAGGTGTGTGGCCCAGTTATGCGGCGGTAAATCCGAAGCTTCTCGATAAGCTGGAGCTCGTGATCCAGGAGATCGCCCGATGGCACGGGGACAAGGCGGTCGCGGATATCGAGATCGACGTGCACTCGGGTTTCCGTGCTCCTGAGCACAACCGCCGTATTCAGCGCGCCGCCCGGGACAGCCAGCACCAGTACGGCGATGCCGCCGATGTGGCCATCGACGCCAACGGCGACGGAAGAATCACCGCGATCGACAGTCGTATGGTAGGTTTGGCTGTGGAGATTGTCGAGCTTAAGCACCCCGACCTGGTTGGGGGCCTTGGCATCTACACCAGTGGACACTCGAGCACCAGCTACGTACACATCGACGTGCGCGGCCGCCGGGCTCGCTGGAGTGGCGGCGGCTGATACGGGAGAAAGGAGATGAACGACATTCTGCGTGAGAGGCTGATACGCAAGCTGGACACGCTGCCGGACGAGAAGATCTACCAGATCCTCGATTACATCGACTTTCTGGAATCGAAGTTTGCGCCCAAACTGTCGACGGCTCCGAATCCTCTGAAACGATTCGCTGAGGGCGTAGAAGACACCCTTCGCGCCGGAAAGATGTCCGCGAACGTGATCGGCGGGACCATGAACGTGATGAACAAAGCCGTTGGAGTGCTCACCGGCGTGGCCAACGCTGGCAAGTCAGTTGCAACTGAGATCGCTGGGGTTGCTTCCTCGGTAACTTCGCCGAAGACGAACGCTCCAGCGGGAACGACGGGAACGACCAATGCAACGGAGACTTCCGCGTCACCGCCGGCTCAGACACCCCCGACATCGCCACCCGGAGATCAGCGCAAGTGAGCATTTCATCGGCGCGCGGCAGCGCGGGTTCATCGCGAAAGAAAGGCGCATCTCGATCGCGTCCCTCGGGCGCGCCTCGACACCGTGGCGCGGAGGCAGAGAGTACTGCTCGCTCGACATCGCGGGCGGGGGGTGCGCGTGCACCAGGTATCCCGGAAGCACGCCCCGGGCACAAGCGCGGCGTGATTTCAACGATGAAGGAGCTTCCGAATTTCCTTCGTCTTCTCGGTGGACTCCTGGCCGATCCCCGCGTCGCGGCGACCGACAAGCTCCTCGTCGCGGGCGCCGTGGGCTACGTGTTGCTGCCTATGGATTACGTTCCTGATTTCATCCCGTTCATCGGCGAGATCGACGACGTCTTTCTACTCGTGCTGGCGCTACAAAGGCTGATCGCGAATGCACCGCGCGCAGTGGTATTGCAGCACTGGATGGGCGATCCGAGACAGCTCCGGTCGCTCGATCTGGAGAAGGTTTTGGTGGCCGCAGCGTTCTTCTTGCCGCGGCGGATGCGGCGACGCCTGAGGGCGATTGGACGGGATATTTAGAGCGGTTCCGCTTCTCGCGGCGCTGGTGACGCTGGCGGCCTGCCACCGCCCCCCTTCAGAAGATACGGACCTCTTGTTGGGCCGTTGCTCCACACGCCTACGCGCAAAAGGCTCGGTACCGCGACTCCCCGAACCTCCCTCGCTGCGGCCCGGCTCCGGCGGCATTGTCGGTATCCTCGCGGATTCTGGTGGCGCGTTGCCTCACTATCCGATAATGGCTCGGGTCCCGGGCGACCCCGCGTCGGCTGTGCATCCTTCCGCCGTCCCGGACAGCCTCGGTGGTTTCGTCTTTGACGCTCTGCCGCCCGGGCACTACCGCTTGTTCGTGCGCGCCTTCGCACATCGCCCCGATTCGACGGACGTGAATGTCATGGCTGGGCGCGTAGACACCGTCAGCCTTCTGCTGCGGTATTTCGGTTGCGTGCGATAGAACGCTGATTACAGTTCCTGGCGCGATGGCCTCCGTAAAAAAACCGTCAACACTCGCCCGGCATGTCGCAGCGCTCGCGGCGTGCGAGCGTTGTCAGCTCGGCGCCGGAATACGCCCCGTCATCTCAAAGGCGACAAGTCCGCGCGCAATGCTCGTGGGTCAAGCGCCGGGAAAGGTGGAGAGCGCGGGCGGAGTGCCGTTTTCCGGGAGAGCGGGGCGCACCCTCTTCCGCTGGCTGGAGCGCGCCGGGATCGACGAGGCGACGGCGCGCGAAACCATCTATATAGCCGCAGTCACACGTTGCTTTCCGGGAGCGCACCCAAGCGGTCGCGGCGATCGCGTTCCGACGAAGGAGGAGCAGGCAGCCTGCGCCGACTGGCTCGATGACGAGCTCCGAATCATCCGCCCAAAGCTCCTGATCCCGGTGGGCAGGCTCGCCATAGAGAGGTTCCTGCCCGCGTTGCCCCTCTCAGAGCTTATCGGAACCAGGCACATCGTGGATCACATCGGCGGACGCTCAGCCGTGATTCCTCTTCCTCACCCGTCGGGCGCGAGCAGCTGGGTGCACGAGAGCGGGAATAAGCTCCTGGTCGATCGCGCGATAGCCCTCGTTGGTCAGGAGCTGCGCTCTCTTGCCGCTTGAGATTCACGAAGCGAGCACTGCCGATGTCGAGGCCATCGTTGACATCCTTATCGCCTCCAAAGAGGCTTCGCTGCCACACCTTATCACTGAACACGATCGCAACCGGCCATTCTGGACCGAGCGCTGGAATAAATATTTGACCGTGGGAAGCTCGGCGCAGATGTCCCGGGGCGATGGGGTTGCGCTAGTGGCCAGGGAAGGCGGCCGATCGCTGGGCTTTGCTGCATATCATCATACGCGTCGTCATGACGCCGATGTTGAGCTCGAATCGATCTACGTCCTGAAGGACGTACAGCGACGAGGGGTCGGCGCCGCATTGCTTCGTGCCGTGATCGAGCGCCTCACCCGTGGCGGCGACGCCTCAATGTGCGTCGGATACGATCCGAAAAACCCGTACAAGGCTTTCTACCTCAAGTACGGCGCGACCGAGCTCGACCCGCACTGGGCGATCTGGCGTGATATCGGCCACCTGCTTCCTCCGCCGTAGCGGAGTGGGTCATGAGTCTTGGCGCGACAGTCGGAGGCACTCGCATGTTTTCGATATCCAGTCCCCAAAGAATGGTCAGACAACAGCAATCGTTTTGAAACCGTGTGGTGTCAAACTCGTAGTGCCTGACTGAACCGCGGGCTTTTTTTTCGCCGCCTGAATTCCGACCCACATTCCTCTAGTGAGCTGGTCCCATGAAGCGCATGCTCTTCGCACTTCTCCCTCTATTACTCGGCGCTTCCGTCGCAGCGCACGCACAAAATCCAAATCAGGCGAGGTCTGGGTCGCCACTCGCCGGTGGCAACGGCGAAGTCCTTGGTACGGTCATCGATACTGCTACGAAGCAGCCAGTCGCAAGCGCGTCAGTCGCAGTCCGCAGTCGAAAGGATTCGTCTCTGGTGGCCGGCGCGATCGTCGGCGCTGACGGGGCGTTCCACATTCAGGGCTTGCGTCCTGGCGATTACTATTTGCGCACGACCTCGATCGGATTTCGGCCCCGCACTTACACGTTTAGCATTACCGAAGCTGCGCCACGCGCCAACGTAGGCAGCATCCCGCTCACTCGCGTCGCGATTGCATTGCAAAGCGTTCAGGTCGAGGGCGAGCGGCCTACAATGGTCATCGAGCCGGATCGCAACGCGTACCGGGCGAAGGATGTCGCGCCGGCCGCTGCCAACGCGAGTGAGGTGCTTCAGGCGACGCCGTCCGTCGAAGTGGATGGCGACGGGAAGGTCAGCCTGCGCGGCAACGAGAACGTGGCGATCCAGATCAACGGTCGCCCGACGCCGATCACGGGAACCCAGCTTGCTGCCTATCTCAAGCAGATCCCGGCCAACATCGTCGAGCGAATCGAAGTAGTGCCCAATCCGTCGGCGAAGTACGACCCCGAAGGAATGGCGGGCATCATCAATATCGTGCTCAAGGCCAACGCCGATCTTGGAGTGAGTGGCGGCATCAATGTGAGTGGCGCCAACGCGAGCAGATTCAACATTGGAAACAACATCGGCTATCAGAGCGGACCGATTACCCTGTTCGGGACCTACGGATTCAACTCGGATGATCGCGCCATCGAAGGACTCAACGATCGTCTCCAGTTCGATCCGACAGGTGCGCCGATGTTCTACACCAATCAGAACATTGACGGCAGAACGAGCAACGCCGGACACAACTTCACTGGCAACATCGATTACAAGCTCACCGACAAGGACGTGATCTCAAACGCGCTCTCGCTCAATCGGCGTCACTCCAACGATGGCAACCTGGCTGGCTACACGGATCTCGATGCGAGCGAGGTTTTCCTCGATCGCTATGCGATGGACCGTAACGCGAAGGGGCGCGGGCTAGTCTTCGACAACTCGCTGTCCTGGAAGCGTACCATGAAGCCGCGGAAGAACGAGCTTTCCGCCGAGGTCCGCTTCAATAGATCGAGAGATGAAAACAACACTCTTCTATGGCGCGATCCGGAGAATCCGGACGGTACGAGCTCCGGGCCGCCGATCCAGGGCGAGACTGACGCGAGCACGGCGCTCAGCAAACAGCTTACGAGCCAGGTCGATTATGTGCGCAGCTTTGCGGGAAGCACCAAGCTGGAATCGGGATTGAAGGAGACGGACCGCTGGCTCGATCAGGACTTTCTCGTTCTCCAGGACGCACTGGGCAACGGCGATTGGGTCGAGAGCAACCTGAGCAACACGTTTCAGTTCAACGAACGCGTGCACGCGGGTTACGGTGTGCTAAGTCAAAGTGTCGGGAAGTTCGATCTCCAGGCGGGACTGCGCGCCGAGTGGGCGAGTCGCGACTTCGCTCTCGCCAACGCTCAGAGCTACCCGTACAACTACCACAGCCTGTTCCCCAGTGGCGTCATCATGTACAAGCCGAGCGACCAGACGCAGCTCAAGGTGAGCTATTCAAGGCGCATCAGGAGACCGGGCACCCAGGAGCTGAATCCGTTCCCCGTGTTCTTCGATCAGCAGAACGTGTTCATCGGAAATCCGCAGCTCAGTCCCGAGTACACGGACGCGTTCGAAGTTGGCCTCAGCAAGTCCGGAGCGCTCGGATCGATCCAGCTATCGCCGTTCTACCGTCGCACGACCAACGTCATCAGGGTCGACATCAATACGGCCGACACGGTCGACGATCGTGAGGTGACTTCGGTGAGCTTCCAGAACCTCGACAAGAGCAACTCGTGGGGAACGGATCTCAACGGATCCCTGCGGTTTGGTCCGAAGTTCAATGCGTTCGCTGGGTTCAACGTCTTCAAGATGGTCACCGATGGCGGGTCGCAGTCCGCGCTTTCGTCGAACGCGGTGACGTGGTCGTATCGAATAAACGCGACGACTCAGGTAAGTCCGACGGTCACTCTGCAGGCGAATTATTTCTATCGCGCGCCGGTGAACATCGAGAAGGGGCGCTTCTCCTCGATGCAGATGACAAGCATCTCTCTGCGAAAAAAACTGGACGGAGACAACCTGAGCGCATCGATCAGATTCCAGGATCCATTCGACACGATGAAATTCCGGATTCAGGCGGGTGACGACAATCTCACCCAGATTACAGCGCGGAAATTTGGAGTGCGGGCGACCTACGTCGGTCTTCAGTACAACTTTGGCCGCGCCCCGAAGATCCGTGTGCCGAAGGAGGAGCCGGCTCAGCCAGCGCCTGTGTTCCCGTAATCGTGTGGCGGGCTACGATCTGAAGGTCGCTTATCGCCGACGTACTGCGACGCCTTGACTGGGTCATCAGACCCTCGCCTCTGGACCCAAACCGCACAATGCCATACATTTAGCTATGGCAACCACGACTCGTCCGTCGACCAAGCCCGCCTCTCCGGCAAAAGCCGGCGGCGGGCTTTCGCGCATCAAGGCACCTCGCGCGGCCGAGACCAACAGCACGCCGAGGGTACGCTCTGAAGTCGTTCTAACGTTTGACGATGTTCTTCTCACGCCGAGACACTCTCTCGTACATCCAAAGGACGTAAGCACGGCCTCGCGTTTCACTCGGGGAATAACGCTCAATGTTCCGTTCGCGTCGGCGGCGATGGACACCGTCACCGAGTCGGACATGGCAATGGCGATGGCTAGGGCGGGCGGGATCGGCGTGATCCACAAGAACATGTCGATCGATCGGCAGGCCGCTGAGGTCGACCGCGTAAAAAGGTCAGAGAGCGGGATGATCCTCAATCCGATCACACTCTCCCCGGACGGAACGCTTCGAGAAGCCGTCGCTCTGATGCGCAGGTTCAAGATCTCTGGCGTTCCGATCGTGAACCGCGACGGTCAGCTGGTCGGCATCATCACGAATCGCGACCTGCAGTTCGAGCGAAATCTCGACCGCCCGCTTCAGGAGGCGATGACGTCGAAGAATCTCGTCACCGCTCCGGTCGGCACCACACTGGACGAAGCCGAGGCGATTCTGGGGAGGCACAGGATCGAGAAGCTCCCCGTGGTTGATGAGAAGGGAACGCTCCGCGGCCTGATCACTGTCAAGGACATCCACAAGCGCCGCGATTTCCCGGATGCCAACAAGGACCAGCATGGTCGGCTTCGTGTCGCGGCGGCGATTGGCGCTGCCAACTATCGCGACAGGGCCCGCGCGCTCGTCGACGCGGGAGTGGACGTTCTGATCGTCGACACGGCGCACGGCCATTCCGAGGGCGTGCTCGAGGCGACATCCGTCGTTCGCGAGCTGTTCCCCGACGTCCAGCTCGTTGCGGGCAACGTCGCGACCCTCGAAGGCGCGCGGGCGCTAGTCGAT
This sequence comes from Gemmatimonadaceae bacterium, assembly GCA_050733495.1. Taxonomy (GTDB): domain Bacteria; phylum Gemmatimonadota; class Gemmatimonadetes; order Gemmatimonadales; family Gemmatimonadaceae; genus UBA4720. The sequence goes on from JBOHTC010000233.1 coordinate 33,374, forward strand.
CGCGGAGTCGATGCTGTGAAAGTAGGTGTCGGTCCCGGATCCATCTGCACGACCCGCGTCGTGACGGGAGTCGGCGTTCCACAGCTCACCGCCATATTCGATGCCGTCGAGGGTGCGGGCGGCATTCCGGTGATTGCCGACGGTGGGATCAAATATTCCGGTGACATCGTCAAGGCGCTCGCCGCGGGTGCATCGAGCGTGATGATGGGTTCGATGCTTGCGGGAACAGAGGAAAGTCCCGGCGAATCGTTGTTGCTCGAGGGGCGTCGCTTCAAGATGATTCGCGGAATGGGCAGCCTCTCCGCGATGCAGGACGGAAGTGCTGACAGATACTTCCAGGAAGGCGAGATGTCAGCGAAGAAGCTTGTACCCGAAGGAATCGAAGGCCGCGTGCCCTACAAGGGCCCGGTGAGCGACGTGCTCTTTCAAATGGTCGGCGGTCTTCGCAGCGGAATGGGGTACGTTGGATGCGCGGACATCGAGCAGCTTCGCACCGAAGCCGAGTTCGTGCGGATAACGGCGGCGGGTCTGAGAGAGTCGCACCCGCACGACGTCACGATCACCCGCGAGGCGCCCAACTACTCGGTGTAAGCAGTTTCCTTGACATTGGTTTAAGCGTCATCACAACTTCTGACCGCTCGTCAGTGTCGAAGTTTAAGGTGTCGAAGTTTCAGGGTCCCGACGTCGGTCTACCTACGCTTTCGGAGTTTTTCAAATGGGCTTATGGACGAAGAAGAGCATCGCTGTTCTGCAGTCTGAAGCAGCGGGCGAATCGGAAGGCCACACCCTCAGACGCGCACTCGGCGCACTGAACCTCACTACACTGGGCATCGGCGCCATCATCGGCGCGGGAATCTTCGTCCTGACCGGCACGGCCGCGGCGCAGTACGCCGGGCCCGCAATCGTCCTCTCTTTCATTGTATCCGGATTGGGATGCCTTTTCGCGGGTTTGTGCTACGCGGAATTTGCCAGCATGATACCGATAGCCGGCAGCGCGTACACCTACGGATACGCAACGCTCGGCGAATTCATCGCCTGGATCATCGGCTGGGATCTGATCCTCGAGTATCTGTTCGGAGCTTCGACCGTAGCCGTGGGGTGGTCGGGATATTTCTCCGCGTTTATGAACCAGATCGGCCTCCACATGTCGACCGCTTTCAGCAGCAGTCCCTACGCATACGCCGATGCCGCGATAACCGATCCGGTCACTCACATCGTCACTCCGGCCGGTTTCTCGCACACCGGCGCGATCCTGAATCTGCCAGCGATGGTCCTCATCGCCCTCATGACCACTCTGCTCGTCATCGGCATCAAGGAATCAGCGCGATTCAATAATTTCATCGTCATCCTCAAGGTTGCCATCGTTCTGCTCGTCATCGGGTTTGGCTTCATGTACGTGAACCAGGCGAACTGGCATCCGTTCATACCGCCCAATAAGGGCCAATACGGGATTTATGGCTGGAGCGGAATCGTGCGCGGCGCGGCGGTCGTCTTCTTTGCCTACATTGGATTCGACGCGGTGTCTACGGCCGCGCAGGAGGCGAAAAACCCGCAGCGAGACATGCCAATTGGAATCCTCGGCTCGCTGGCGATCTGTACCGTCCTCTACATCCTGATGGCGCTGGTGATGACAGGACTCGCTCACTACACCGAGCTGAACGTTCCACACCCGGTGTTCGTGGCGATCGACAAGGCGGGACCGGCGCTGGCCTGGCTCGCTTCGATCATCAACATTGGGGCAATCGCCGGCCTCGCGTCGGTAGTGCTGGTGATGCTCATGGGTCAGCCGCGCATTTTCTATTCGATGGCCCGCGACGGATTGCTTCCTCCGGTGTTCGGAAAGGTTCACCCACGCTTCAAGACGCCATATGTGACGACGATCCTCACTGGAACAGTCGCCGGAATCGTCGCCGGCCTGTTGCCAATCGGGCTCCTCGGCGAGCTCGTCTCGATCGGAACGTTGCTCGCGTTCATCATCGTCTGCGCTGGCATCATCGTCCTCCGCTACAGATCGCCGAATCTGGCGCGGCCATTTCGGACACCGCTGGTGCCGCTGGTGCCCATCCTCGGAATTCTGATCTGCGGATACATGATGACCAGCCTTCCAGGGGCAACCTGGGAGCGGTTGATCATATGGATGATCATCGGTCTCGTGATCTATTTCACCTACAGCAGATCGCACTCCAGACTCGCTCGCGCGGAAGGCAGTGCTTGACCTCATAGCTGTTCCCCAGCAACGCCGGGAGTCGATCGAGCGTCTCGCGCAGGAGCTTCGCGCGGGGCGCTCTGTCGCAATATCCACCCACATAAACGCCGACGGCGACGGATGCGGATCCGAGACCGCGCTCGCACGTCTGCTTGGTCAGATGGGAATTCGCTCCCGCATAATCAACCCCACGCCCTGGCCGGAGATGTACAAGTTCCTCCTCGGCGACGACGTGAAAGATGCGAGCGATCTTGGCGCGAAGGCGCTCAAAGAATCGGACGTGCTGATAGTTCTCGACATCTCTGACGTGAAGCGTCTTGGGGTTCTGGCCGAAGCGGTTCGAAGATTGACGATTCCGAAGCTGGTGATCGATCACCACCTGCCAAGCGACGAGCCGCCGAGCACATTGATGGTGGCCGACACCACTGCCTGTGCCACTGGTGAGCTGATCTACGATTTCGCCATCTGCCTTGGGCTGGAGATGACGCCTGACGTCGCGCGCGCGCTTTACGTTGCGCTCCTCACGGACACGGGCGGGTTCCGTTTCAGCAATACGACGGCGCGGTGTCTGAGCATAGCGGGGCAGCTCATCGCATCCGGTGTAGAGCCGGAAGAGATGTATGGCCGTCTGTACGCGTCCATGCCGGTCGGCCGTTTGCATTTGCTGCGCGACGCGCTGGCGACTCTCGAGGTCGACCCCGAATACGGCATCTCCTGGATCTCCGTCGCGGCAGGAGCCCCCGAGGAGTACGGTCTCAAGTCGGAAGACCTGGAAGGAATCGCGGAGCATCCCAGATCGATCGGTGGCACCAGACTGGCCGTGTTCTTCCGCGATCTCGGTCACGACAAGGTGAAGGTGTCGTTTCGAAGCACAGGCGATGTTGATGTGAACAAGTTCGCGAAGCAGTTCGACGGAGGTGGTCACGCTCGCGCGGCGGGCGCCCTTATTGATGGGACCATCGACTCCGTGCGCCATAAGGTCATTGGTGCGGCGCGCGAGTTCCTGCGCGCGGAGGACAAGGAAGGGGTGGCATAAGGCGCGCTCGCGCCTAACTTGCTCTTATGAGCGTCCTTCGCAGACGAACCCGCGCAAAATCCGATATCGAACACCAGATTCGGCACGATCTTCAGGACATTCTGTCGATGCTCAGGATCGAGGAGTGCGCTCTCGAGCTCCAGGGATTCGACTCCAGTACTGGTACCGCCACGCTGTTGGTGACGGGAGCTTGCCCTGACTGCGATGCCTCTGCTGCAACGTTCATTCAAGGCATCGAAGTCCAGCTCAAACAGCGAGTCGTTGAGCTTCGGTCCGTCGTGCTGACGGGCAACACTCAGTGAGCAGCAGCCTACAGAGTCGCATCGAAGACGCGCTCGCGCGTGTCCGAAATAATCGGGTCGGCTCGAATGTGTTGGAGGCGGAGATGGTTCGCGACATCGCGACGACCACGGATGGCCGGGTCAGACTGACGCTCTTCCTCGCACCTGATGACAGCGCAACCGTCGTTCGCGAGGTGAGGCAGGCGCTTCAACAGGTGGAAGGGGTCACTGACGTTCGTGTCGATGTGAAGGATGCGTCGCAGCCGAAAACGGCCAGCAAGTCCCGCACGCTGCCCGTGATCGGGCAGGAGCCGCAGTCACAGCGCGCCGCCGTTCCCGCACCGACGCCCGTCGCCTATCCAAATCTTGGAAACATCATCGCGATCTCAAGCGGTAAGGGTGGAGTAGGGAAGTCAACAGTCGCGGCAAACCTGGCGGTAGCGCTCGCGCGCGGAGGAGCGCGGGTCGGTCTAATGGATGCCGACATCTACGGTCCGAACATCCCGCGCATGATGGGCATCAACGCGGCGCCGCCTGTAGAGAACGAGAAGATCATCCCTTTGCAGGCCTACGGCGTGAAGATCATGAGCCTTGGGTTCATGATCGAACGGGATCAGCCGGCCATCTGGCGTGGTCCGATCATCATGAAAATCATCACCCAGTTCCTGCGTGACGTACAGTGGGGTGAGCTCGACTATTTTCTCGTCGACATGCCCCCTGGCACTGGTGACGCGCAGCTCTCACTGGTTCAGGCTACGATGGTGCACGGCGCGATCATCGTCACTACGCCGCAGGAAGTCGCCGCTGGCGACGCACTGCGCGGCGCAAAGATGTTTGAGCGCGTAGCCGTGCCGGTGCTGGGCGTGGTCGAGAACATGAGCTACTTCGTCTGCCCGAGCTGCGACGAGAAGCATCGGATCTTCGGAGCTGGAGGCGGCAAACGGCTCGCTGAGGAGCTCGATGTGCCGTTGCTTGGTGAGATCCCCTTCTTCGGAGGCGTACTCGCGGGGGGCGATCGCGGCGAGCCTATAGTCGTCGGCGAGCCGAGCACGGAGGCTGCGAAGGCTCTAACGGATTTGGCTGGAAGGCTGGAGGGACTGCTCGTTGGCGGCGAGGTGGACGCAACCCGCTAGACAGCTACTGCGTTTTTCCTGGGCCTGGACCGCCACCACGAAAGAATCACCGCGCCGAAGCCCGTTGCAACCGCCACAAGCGTGACGGAGAACGCGAGCATTCGAAGAACGGCTCCGAGAATCGGGAACCAGGTGAAAGCCGCCGCAATGATCCAGAGAGCGCTGAACGCGAGCACTCCCGTGAAGAGGAACTGCAGCTCCTGACCGGCCGGCGTCTCGGTTTCCGTCTTGCGCGAGATTGCGATTCCCGCGACCTGAGCCACCGCCAGAAATCCGAGTATTCCGATTCCAGAGAGCGCTATGAGGAACGCGGCCACTCCAAATGGAATGAAGAAGATCCCGATGATGGTGATCGCCAGGCCGATCACGATCGCTATGAGCGCCGGAATCGAAGCAAGCCCGCCGAGCACACCCGTAAGAAGGGATCGGCCGGTCTCGTGAGTTACCACTTCGACCGCGCGATGGAAGTGGTCACGCATGAAGAACAGAACGAAGGTTCCGAGCAAGAGCAGCACGATGAGCCACACGATGGCTGACACGAGCGAGCCCAGCGTCGTGCGCGGACGGCCACCGAAGCTGACGGTGGACCTGCTGTGAGTTGGACCGATGTCCTTGATAACGCCGAGAATCGAACCGCCTTCGTTGCGAACGTGGCCCATCAATGCGACAGCGCCGCCGCGGACCCTGCCCCCCTCGTGGACGATCACGTCGCCGATGATCGCAGTCGCCGCCCCGTCGACGTTTCCATAGACGTCGACATTGCCTCTGATTGCCATCACGGAGCCGGAGGTTGTCGTGCCGGCCGGAATGATGAGATCGCCGGTTCTTACCTGGGAGTACCTGCCGATACCGGTCGCTCTCACAGGGCTGACCTGTTGGCCACTGGCTTCGTGCATTGCAACGGCCGCAAACATAAGAGAGGCACCGAGCAGGATTTTTTGCATTTCAGGCGGCCTTGCGCTGAGCGATGTGGGCGGCGGTTCTGATAGCTCCGTAGCCACCGAAGAACCCGACAGCGAGAGTGATGTAAAGCATCACAGCCTCGAGAGCGCCCGACTGCAGATATGCGACGGTCGCGGGGCCGAGTACTGCGGCGCCGACGCTCGAGCCGGCTCCGACGATCGCGAAGCCGTATTGCGTGGTGGCGGCGCTCAGGATTGCCGTCAGGATGTCGATCTCGAAAAACATGAAGGCGGCTGCCGCAATGAGACCAACTCCAACGACCGCTTTTCCAGTCGCGCGGACCACGCTCATTTTGCGGCGGGGAGTGACGGCCCTTCGTCCACCCTGGTGAAGCTCAAGGCCTCTGGAAGGGACCAGTGATTCGACATTCGAGGGCGCCTGGAGGCGGTCAATTCTGGAGATCACACGATCAGCAAACCCCCGGGATGGCGACAAATACGGCAGTCGCTGCAACTCGGCCGCAATGGGTACGAAGTCTTCCGGGAAGTCGTGCTCGATCATGGGTTCCTCAGAGTTGATGACTTACGGGATCGGTACGGGTGAAGTTTCAGGTTTTTTTGACGAATTTGCCTGCAAAAACGTGGTCCTCATCGAACGTTTCCGAGGTACTCGCGAAGCTCCTGGCGCGCTCGGTGGATGTACGTTTTTACAGTCCCCAGCGGGAGCTTCACTATCTCGGCGATCTCGTCGTAGGAGTAGTCTTCGACGTGGCGGAGGATAATGCAGGCTCTGTACTCTGGGCGTAGCTTCGCGATGGCCTCCTCGATCTGTGAGCCTAACTCTCGCGACTCGAGCTCCTCGAGAGGGGATTCACCGCCGCTGGTAATCGTGACTGCGGTCGCACGCGCGCGCTCGGCGGTTACCGCATCGGGTGAGCCCTCGATGCTTATGGTGTTGACCTGCCGTCGGCGCAAATGATCGATCGTGATGTTGTTCGCGATTTTGAACAGCCAGCTGGAGAATTTGAATTCCGGCCTATAGCGATCGATGTTATTGAGGACCTTGATGAAGGTTTCCTGAGCCAGGTCCTCGGCCGTCTCCTTGTCGCGTACCATGCGATATATGAGCGAGAATACGGGCCGCTCATAGCGCTTTATCAGCTCTCGATAGGCATCTTCACGCCCTTCCTGGGCGAAGACGACCACCTGCTGGTCGGATACGTCGGTGTAGGACTTGGGTGGCATTTGGGAAGCGCGGGTAAGATAGCTTGCCCCGCGCACCGTTGCCGGTCAACTTTGGAAGGATGCTGGCCACCGACATAGACAGCGCGACCGCCAGTGCCGCCGCTGCCGGTGGCGCCGACAAGCGCGCGTACGTCAAGCGGATATTCTCGGAGATTGCTCCGCGATACGATCTCCTGAATCACGTCCTCAGCCTCAACATCGACAGGCGCTGGCGCCGGGCGGCGATCGCGGAGCTCAGGATCGATCGGAACCCTTGCGGAACCTACCTCGACCTCTGCGCGGGTACTTTGGATGTGTCGGCGATGCTTTCGACGACGACGGGGTTCAGGGGGCTCGTCATAGGGGCTGACTTCGCCGAGCCAATGCTCACGGCCGGCGCGCCCAAAATTTCGAGGACGAAGGTCGCCCCATTGGCAGCCGATGCCGTGGAATTGCCGATAGAGTCGGGAAGTATTGCCGGCGCGATCGTCGCGTTCGGAATCCGAAACGTGGCCGGGCTTGACGAGAGTCTGAGGGAAGCCCTCAGAGTGCTCGCGCCAGGCGGGCGCTTCGTGATTCTCGAATTCTCGACTCCGCGAATGCGCATTCTCAGGTCGCTTTATTTGTTCTATTTCCGTCGGATTCTGCCTCTCATTGGCAGGCTCGTGAGTGGACACCGGACGGCGTACACGTATTTGCCACGATCGGTCGCGAATTTTCCTGTCGAAGAGGAGCTGGCAAATCGAATGGAATCCGCTGGCTTCGCCCGCGTGCGCTGGTCGGGAGTGTCGTTTGGAGTTGCGGCCATCCACGTCGGCGAGCGCTCGGGCCTCGACGAAGAATGAGCCTCGACAACATAGGCCAGTTTCTCTCAGCCATCGATCGCGCCGGCGAGCTAGTCAGGATCAGCGAACCGGTGAAGGCTCGCCTCGAGTTGTGCGAGATCGCGGATCGGGTGATGAAACAACCGGGTGGCGGGAAGGCTTTGTTGTTCGAGAATGTCACTCTCGACAGCGGCGAGCGGTCAGCGTATCCCGTCGTCATAAATCTCTTCGGGTCAACGCGACGCATGGCGATGGCCCTCGGCGTCGCGAACCTGGACGAAATCGGTCACCGCATAACCGAGATGCTCGACCTCAAGATCCCGGAAGGCATCGTTGGGAAGCTCGCGATGCTCCCTCGTCTTCTAGAGCTCGGAAAATTTCCGCCACGCGTTCGGGGCGGCAAACCAGCATCACAGGAAGTCGTGTTGCGGGGTGACGAAATCGACTTGTCGAAGTTGCCGATCATTACCTGTTGGCCCGAGGACGGCGGCGCGTACATCACGCTGCCCATGGTGATCTCGAAAGACCCAAAGCGTGGGATCCGAAACGTTGGCATGTACCGCGTTCAGGTCCTCGGGCCTCGCACCCTCGCGATGCACTGGCAGCGTCACAAAGTCGGCGCTGCGCACTGGCGAGAGATGGCGGAGAAAGGCGAGCGGATGGAAGTTGCGATTGCCGTCGGCGCGGATCCGGCGTCGGTGTATTCGGCATCGGCGCCTCTTCCTCCTACAATCGATGAGTTCCTATTCGCTGGATTCCTGCGCAGGGCTCCGGTGCCTCTGGTAAAGGGAGTGACGTGCGATCTGGAGGTACCAGCAGAGGCGGAATTCGTGATCGAGGGATACATCGATCCGGCCGAGCCGCTGGTGGTTGAGGGGCCGTTCGGCGATCACACCGGTTTTTATTCCGAGGCGGATCTGTATCCGCAGGTCCACGTGACGGCGTTGACCATGCGAAAGAATCCGGTTTATGCGACGACGATCGTCGGCCGACCGCCGATGGAGGATTATTATCTCGGTCACGCCACCGAACGGATATTCCTGCCGCTACTCAAGCTCACGATCCCGGAGATCGTCGACTACCACATGCCCGCTGAGGGAATCTTTCATAACCTCGTATTCGTTTCTATCGACAAACAGTATCCTGGTCAGGCATACAAGGTGATGAATGCGATGTGGGGTCAGGGGTTGATGGCGTTGGCGAAGGTGATCGTGGTGGTCGACAAGGAAGTTGACGTGAGGAACGAAAAAGAGGCGTGGTGGGTGGCGCTCAACCACATCGATCCCGAGCGCGACGTCCGATTTTCCATGGGTCCGATCGATGTGCTGGATCACTCGAGCCGAGCATTTACGTACGGGTCGAAGATGGGAATCGACGCGACGCGGAAATGGCCCGAGGAAGGCTTCACCCGGAACTGGCCGAAGCTGATCGAGATGGATCGAGCAACGAAGGAGCGCGTGGACGCCATGTGGTCCAGGCTAGGGCTCGGACCGGTCGAGCGATCGGAGAGGTTCAAGACGAATGACGCGTGAGCGCAGCGATCGCCCAGGACCGGATGTCGCACCGGTTGAAGTAGCCGCGGCCGCTGCTCTGCGCGAGGGTCAGACCCTCCGTGGACGGGGAGTCCTCCTGCGTCATGTAAATCTGGTTCGACTACCGCACACGATTTTCGCCCTGCCGTTTGCTCTGGTCGGAGTAATCCTTGCCAGCTACATCGCGCCCGTGACCCTGACAAAAGTTGCGTGGGTAGTCGTGGCTTTCACTGCGGCGCGGTTCGCGGCGATGGGATTCAATCGGATTGTGGACCGTGAGATCGATGCGCGAAATCCGCGGACTCGTGCGCGTGAGATCCCGTCTGGAACTATGAGCGCGCGCGAAGCAGGCGTTGCCGTGGTGATCGCATCGCTCTTGTTCGTCGTGGCGGCGTGGAATCTCAACCCGCTTTGCTTAGCGCTCTCCCCACTCGCCCTTGGCTGGGTTTTGTTCTACAGCTATACCAAGCGATTCACACGCTGGTCGCACATAGTGCTCGGCGTCGGGACATCGATTGCGCCGGTGGGCGGCTACCTCGCGGTTACGGGGCACTGGAGCAGTCCGTGGTGGCTGCTGATTGCGCTGGCGCTCGCGGTTGCGACGTGGGTGGGCGGGTTCGACATTCTCTACGCACTTCAGGACGTGTCGTTCGATAGAGACAACGGTCTGTATTCGGTGCCGTCCACGTTTGGGGAGGCAAACGCGCTTGGAATTGCGCGGGTGATGCATCTCGTAACCGTTGCGTCGCTCGCGATTGCCGGCATGGGCGCGGGAGCGGGCCTTCTTTATTTCGGCGGAGTGCTGGTTGCTGGTCTGTTGCTCTTGTATGAGCACTCCCTCGTCAAGGTTGATGATTTCTCGCGCTTGGACGCCGCGTTTTTTACGATGAACGGCGTCATCAGCATCGTATTCCTCGGGTTTGTGTTCACCGAACGGGTGCTGCGATGAGCGCCTCTCCGCCGATCGTATTCGGAATTACGGGAGCGTCCGGAGCGCCGTACGCCGTGCGACTCCTGCAGGCCCTTACCGCCGCGCACCGGCCCGTCTCGTTGATCGTGTCGAAGTATGGAATGCGCTTGTTGGCGACCGAGGCGGGTCTCGATTCGATGGATGCGCTGCGCGACGCAGTCGGGATCGATGCCTGGGCGTCGTACGTCGAGGTGTTCTCGAATGATGATCGCGGTGCGGCCCCAGCCTCTGGCTCGTCGCGCACAGCAGGAATGATTGTTTGTCCGTGCTCGATGGGGACGCTGTCCGCGATAAGCGTTGGCGCATCGCGATCGCTGATCGAGCGCGCAGCCGATGTCGCGCTGAAGGAGAAGCGGAAGCTCATTCTAGTCCCGCGCGAAACCCCACTTAGCGCGATCCATCTCGGCAACATGCTGCGCCTGGTGCGCGCTGGTGCCGTGGTGATGCCCGCGTCCCCGGGTTTCTATCATCGGCCGAGTGAGATATCAGATCTCGTCGATTTCGTCGTCGCGAGAATGCTCGATCAGCTCGGGGTCGAGCAAAGCCTGGTGAAGCGCTGGGGCGGGGATATTAGCTGACCTGCTTCGTCCTCTTCATCTCTTTGGGAAATCTCCGAAACCAGGACGACAGCAGCAGCAGCTCATCGATCTCGTGAGTGGGAATCTGCGCCGTCGGCTGCACTTTTTCCGAGAAGATGTCTTCGACTAGGTGCTTGAGCCCGCGTCGATCCTTCGACGACCGGGGCTTCCCAAGCTCCGCGCGCACAACGCCGCGACGGATCAGATAAACCCGATCCTCTCCTTCGTGACCAGGAACGGTGTAGACGAAGGAGAGATTCTCGACAGCAAATCGCAGCCGTCCAAACTGCGCGCGTAGCGCCTCGAGTCGCTCGAGCTTGTCCCGATAGACCGCTGCTCTCTCGTACTGTAGCTCGGTGCTCAGGGTCTCCATCTGCGTTCTCAGGGTATCGAGCGGGCCGTCGTCTGAGCCGTCGAGGAAGGCCCGCGCAAGTTTTACCTGCTGCTCGTATTGCGACGATGAGCATCCGCCAACACAAGGTCCAAGGCACTTCGCGATCTCATGTCTTATGCAGCCAGGCGTCCGCGACAACTGAAAAAGCTCCGTCTGATCGCTGAAGAACATCTTGAGATCCGTGCGGCAGTCGCGGAGCATGAGCACATCGTTGACCTCGCGCACTGCTTCGCCCACTCGCTGGGCGCCGACGAAGGGTCCGTAATAGATGTCGGCGTCCTCACCCGTCGGCCCGCGCACCACCAATAGCTTGGGTGCTCCGCCCTTCGTGAGCTTGATGAACGAGTAATTCCGGCCGTCGCGCTTCATCGCCACGTTGTACCGTGGACGAAAGCGCTTGATCATCCGTAGCTCCTGAAGCAAGGCCGCAAACTCGCTCGGCGTATACTCCCACTCGATTTTCTCCGCCGATCGCAGGATTCGCGCGCCTTTTTCCTCTGGATACACGCAACGAAAGTAGCTGAGCAGTCGAGTGCGAACCGACTTCGACTTGCCGACGTAGATCACCTCGCCATCGCCCGACAGCATTCGGTAGATGCCGGGTCTGTCCTTCGCGCTCTCGCGGACAGTCGATCTCATCTGCGCGATTTGCGCGTCGCTCGTCGGCTCCGCCGCGCCGCGTGCAATGCCCCGGATCATGCTAGTGCTGGCACCTCACGCACATAGTCGTGGCGCGTCCATCGATGGCGTGAGTCATGACTAGCTTCGACCCGCAGCGATGACACGGGAGGCCGCCGCGCCCGTAGACGTCCAGCTTCTCGACGAAAGACCCGCGCTTGCCCCGTGCGTCCCTATAGTCCCGAAAGCTCGTCCCTCTGGCTGCTATCGCCTCGGTCAGGACGCCGACGATGCCATCTCGCAAACGCTCGGACTCCTCCAGCGAGACCGACGCTGCCGGACGCGACGGATCGATCCTCGCTCGCCAGAGAGCCTCATTCGCGTAAATGTTTCCAATGCCTGCGATTTTCCGCTGCTCCATCAAGAGTTTCTTGACGGGCTGACTGGTCGCCCGAAGAACACCCGATAAATGCTTGCCGGTAAACGCAGGGTCAAGAGGCTCGATGCCCAGCTTCCCCGAGTACTCGGCGAAGCGCCGCTCATCCATAAGCGCGACAGTTCCAAGTCGACGCACGTCGGCGTAGTGAAGCGCTCGTCCGTCATCGAGGTCCATGCGGACCGTCGAATAGTCGAGCTCAGACGGCGCGAGATCGCCATCGTCGATGAGCAGTGCTCCCGTAAACCGTGGCTGTACGACGATCCGGTCGCTTGTGTCCAAGTCGATCACCACCAGCTTGGCGCGTCGCCAGCTCCGTACAATCGTTGCGCCTTTGAGCCGGCGTGCGAGAGAGCGCGGGGAAACTTCTCGCAACACGTCCTCTTTGCTGACGGAGACCTTCGCGATCTTCCGTCCTCGAATCGCGCCGTCGAGGTCGCGCGCGATCGTCTCTGTCTCAGGTAATTCGGGCACCGCGCGTGAGCTCGCGCCAGGCGATGTCGCGCCGGAGCTGCTTTCCTTTTAGGGAGACTTCTTCGGCGTACGCTCGAGAGCGTTCCGCGGCGTCGAACAACGTTTCCGCCACGGCAGTGACCGCGAGCACCCGCCCTCCCGCGCTCACAAGATTGCCTCTTGCATCGAGCTCGGTGCCGGCTTGAAATACATACACATCCTCGGCGGGCTCGGGTAAGCGAATCGGGTCGCCCGTCCTCGGGCTCTCGGGATATCCTTCCGATGCAACCACCGTCGTCACAGCCGAGAGCGGCTTCCAATCCGGCGGACGCGATCGGGCGAGTGTTCCACCAGCCGCGACGGAGGCAATGAGCTCGAGCAGCGACGAATCCATAAGCGGCAGCAGCGCCTGTGTCTCCGGATCACCGAACCGACAATTGAACTCCACGACCTTAGGTCCATCCTCGGTAAGCATGAGCCCGGCGTAGAGCAATCCGGTGAACGGACCGCCTTGGCCGCGCAACGCTGACAACGTGGGATCGATTATCTCGCGCATCACCTCGCGAACGAGATCGGGTGTGGCGATCGAAGTAGGCGCGTAGGCGCCCATTCCTCCGGTGTTGGGTCCGAAATCACCGTCAAGGAGACGCTTGTGATCCTGCGCGGCGAGGAGGGGAATGGCGTGCTCGCCGTCCGTGATCGCAAAAAGCGAGATCTCCTCGCCCTCCATGAATTCCTCGATCAGGATTTCTCCGCCAGCGTCGCCGAACACAAGATCTTCCAGCATCGCATCGATCGCCGCCTCCGCATCTTCGACGCTTTGTGCGACTATCACACCTTTTCCGGCGGCGAGACCAGATGCCTTGATCACGACTGGCGTACTGAACTCGGCCAGCGCGCGCTTCGCTTGTTGGGAGTCGGTGTGATGGGTCGCGCGAGCCGTTGGGACGCCGGCCGCCATCATGAGATCTTTGGCGAAGCGTTTCGATGTCTCGATTCGCGCTGCAGCGCGCGTGGGTCCAAAGATGGGCAGGCCCTTCTCCCGGAAGTGATCGACGATGCCCAGCTCTAGCGGCCCCTCCGGGCCGACCACTGTCAGATCGACGCGTTCGGTGTCCGCGAGCTTCGCGAGCTCTCCCAGGTTGTCCGCCGCGATTCGCACGCAGCGGGCAAGAGAAGCGATTCCAGGATTCCCCGGTGCGGCGATAATCTCAAGGTCAGGATCGTCGTGGCGGAGCTTCCACGCAAGCGCGTGCTCGCGTCCTCCGCCCCCGACGATCAGAACCCTCATCCGAACGCTTGCTGTAGATCCGCGATCAGATCGCCGACATCCTCCACTCCACACGAAAGACGGACGAGATCGTCGGTAAGACCTAGCTGCGCTCGCCGGTCGGCCGGTACCGACGCGTGGGTCATCGAAGCAGGGTGGCTGATCAGGCTCTCGACCCCGCCGAGCGACTCAGCGAGCGAAAAGACCTTTACGCGGCTCAGCACTTTCGCGGCTTTCTCTCTCGATCCCGTGAGCACGGAGATCATCCCGCCGAATCCCTTCATCTGTCGTCTGGCCAGCTCGTGCTGCGGATGCGACGGCAGGCCCGGATAGATCACGTTCTCGTCGCCCAATTTCTCAGCGAGCCACGCCGCGATCTTACGCCCGTTCTCGTCGTGTCGGGGCATTCTGAGGTGGAGAGTCTTGGTGCCTCGCAGCACCAACCATGCGTCGAACGCTCCCGGTATCGCACCGGCCGAATTAAGAATGAATTGCATGCGCTCGGCGAGCCCGTCATCGCGGACGATCACGATTCCGCCGACCATGTCGCTATGGCCATTCAGGTATTTCGTCGAGGAATGGTAGACGATGTCGGCGCCGTACTCAAACGGACGCTGGAAGTAGGGCGACGCGAAAGTGTTGTCGACGATGAACAGCGCGTTCTTGCGCTTTGCGATTTCCCCTACCGCCGCCAGATCCGTGATTCGCATCATTGGATTGGTGGGCGTCTCCATCATGATCGCGACCGTGTTCTTCTCGCACGCGTCTTCGACCCGCTGTGGGTCGCGGCTGTCGACATAGCTGAAACACAGGCCGAAATTTCTTAAAATCTTGTCGAACAGTCTGAACGTGCCGCCGTAGCTGCTCTCGCCGGCGACGATGTGATCGCCCGACTTGAACAGCTTCATTATCGAATCCGTCGCGCCCATGCCGCTGCTGAACGCGAAACCGTGCGTCCCTCCTTCGAGAGCTGCGACGTTGCGCTCGAGCGCCTCACGGGTGGGGTTCTTCCCCCTCGCGTATTCGTATCCCTTGTTTTTGCCGAGTCCTTCCTGGACGTAGGTGGACGTTGTGTAAATCGGCGTCATGATTGCGCCCGAAAGCAGATCGGGCCGCTGCCCGGCGTGGATCGCGCGGGTGTCGAAGTTTGCTTTCAGGTCTTCGTCGAAGATGCGTGTCATTCGCGGTTCGCGCAGAGGATGTCGAGGGAAGTTAATCTAAGTGAGCGATCGCTCGCGTCGGCCGGTTTGCTCCTTGCCGAGTAAATTACCGGCTGACGGATCGCACGAATAGAAACGAGAGGCAACCGCGCAAATGGCTTACGAGGGACTGATGGTCAGCGTCTCCGGCGTGCGGGGACGCGTTGGTGATGCACTGACGCCGGAGGTCATCGCGAAATTCGCCGCCGGCTTCGGCGCGTGGTCACTGGCTCGCAACGGGGAAAAAGCAACCATTGTCGTTGGCCGGGACAGTCGCGTCTCGGGTCAGATGTTCCAGTCGGCCGTGCACGCCGCTCTTCAATCGGTTGGCTGCACCGTCGTGGACATCGGAATGGTTCCGACCCCAACGGTGCAGCTCGCGGTGGAGCGCCACCACGCGGCGGGTGGCCTCGCCATCACGGCCAGCCACAACCCGATCGAGTGGAACGCTCTCAAGTTCATCGGCCCGTCGGGCCTATTCCTCGACGGGCCAGAATCAACCGAGATGCGGAAGGTCGTCGATGGTCACATTAGGAGAGCGACGTGGGACAAGCTTGGCGTGATCTCCTACGACAAGAATGCGGCCCGCGAGCACATCGAGAAAATTCTTGCTCTTCCTTTTCTCGATGTCGACGGGATCCGAAAGAAGGGATTTCGAGTCGGACTCGATTGCGTTCGCGGCGCGGGAGGCGTGTTCATGCCCGTCCTTCTCGAGCTGTTGGGATGCAAGCTGGCTACGATCAACATGGAGCCGGATGGTCGATTTCCGCGCCCCCCCGAACCAGTTGCGGAAAACCTGGGTGAGCTCGAGAAGCTCGTTCACGATTCACACTGCGACATTGGCATGGCGGTTGACCCGGATGTCGATCGTCTCGCGCTCGTTTCCGACGAAGCCGCTGCGATTGGCGAAGATTACACGCTGGCACTCGCGGCCAAGGTCGTCTTGCGTCACCGCAAAGGTCCTGTCGTTACGAACCTGTCGACCAGTCGGATCGTCGACGACATCGCCGCCGAGGCCGGCTCGCGGGTGATTCGTGCGCCCGTCGGCGAGGTGAACGTGGCGACGAGGATGCGCGCCGAGCACTCTCCGATAGGCGGTGAAGGGAACGGCGGGGTAATTCTGACCGAGCTCCATCTGGGCCGCGACGCACCAGTTGGTGCGGCACTGATGCTACAGCTGCTGCTCGAGCAGGGAAAACCGCTCTCGAAGATCATTGCTGCGTACCCGCGCTACATTATCGTGAAGGACAAGCTGGAGCGGCCGGACGCCCCGCTCGACACGGTTTACGAAGCGCTCAAGCGGGCCTTTCCCGGCGCCGAAGTCGACACACAGGACGGACTGAGGCTTACATGGCCCGATCGCTGGGTGCACGTGCGCCCTTCCGGGACGGAACCAATCGTGCGTGTAATAGCTGAAGCGCCGAGCGCGGGGGACGCGGAGAAACTGGTCCGCGACTGCCGCATGCCCGTCGAGGCCCTGGGCAAGTAGACTAAAGTCAACTCCGACAAATATGTGCGGCATTATTGGATATATAGGGAACCGAGGCGCCACTCCACTTCTTCTTGAAGGACTGAAGAGGATGGAGTACCGCGGCTACGACTCTGCCGGTGTAGCTGTGATGAACGGCTCCGGTGTGGAGACAAGGAAAGCGGCGGGAAAGATCTCGCAGCTCGAGCGCGCGCTCGCTACGAGCCCGGTGAATGGCGATACCGGAATTGGGCACACACGCTGGGCGACGCACGGCGTCCCAAACGAGTGCAACGCACATCCACATCTCGACTGCAAAGGAAATATCGCCGTAGTTCATAACGGCATCATCGAGAACTCTGGAACGCTGAAGCAGGGTCTCCAGGCGCGCGGACACAAATTCAAGTCGGACACCGACACTGAAGTCATCGCACACCTGATCGAGGAAGCGTTCGACGGGAATCTCGAAGACGCAGTGATCGAAGCGCTGTGGCAGATCGAAGGCACCTACGGTATTGCGGTCGTGTCGAGTGAGGACAAGAACAAGATCGTCGCAGCGAGAAAGGGCAGCCCGCTTCTCATCGGCCTTGGCGACGGCGAGTACTACGTCGCGAGCGATGTGTCGGCGATCCTGGCCCAGACGCGTGAAGTTGTCTACCTCGACGACGGCGATGTCGCGATTCTGACGCGCAATGGCTACACGGTCCTCAACCAGCGCGCGCAGCAGCTCGAGAGACGCGTCAGCAAGATCGACTGGGACCTGGATCAGATAGAGCGCGGTGGATTCGCTCACTTCATGCTCAAGGAGATCTTCGAGCAGCCGGCGACGGTCGAGAACTGCATGCGCGGCCGGCTGCTGCCGGATCAGGGCACGTCCAAGCTGGGCGGTCTGAACATGACCGACGAAGAGCTCCTCCGGTTCGACAACATCCTCATCACGGCTTGTGGCACGAGCTGGCACTCCGCTCTTATCGGAGAGCACATGCTGGAGAACCTGGCCCGGATTCCCGTAGAGGTGGAATACGCATCCGAGCTGCGCTACAGAAATCCGATCGTCACTGATCGAACTCTTTGCATCGTGATCTCGCAGTCGGGCGAAACCGCTGACACTCTGGCGGCGATGCGGGAAGCAAAAGCGAGAGGCGCCCGCACCTACGGCATCGTGAACGTTGTCGGCTCGACGATTGCCCGCGATAGCGACGGTGGCATCTACGTGCACGCGGGTCCGGAGATTGGAGTCGCGTCCACCAAGGCCTTCACGAGCCAGGTCATCGCGCTGCTGCTCTTTACTCTCAAGCTCGCGCGACTGCGGAATCTCTCGATGGTGGACGGCAAAGAGATCATCGAGGAGATGCTCAAGCTACCGGCGAAAATCCAGAACGTGCTGGATCGCGCGGGCGAGATCGAGAAAATCGCGGAGGAGTTCAAGAACGCGCAGAATTTTCTTTACCTTGGGCGCGGCTACAGTTTTCCGACGGCGCTCGAAGGGGCGCTCAAGCTCAAGGAGATCAGCTATATCCACGCCGAGGGCTATCCGGCCGCGGAGATGAAGCACGGGCCCATCGCGCTGATCGACGAGAAGATGCCAGTAGTCTTCATCACGCCACACGACTCGGTGTTCGACAAGGTCGTCTCGAACGTGCAGGAAGTGAAAGCGAGAGGCGGTCGGGTGATCGCAATCACGACGCGCGATGAACAGGTGCTGGACGGAAAACTGGACTATGAGTTCCGGATTCCTGAGACCAAAGACATGCTCACGCCAGTGCTTGCGTCTGTGCCGCTACAGCTGCTCGCGTACTACATCGCCGTGAAGCGCGGCGCCAACGTCGACCAGCCGCGCAACCTCGCCAAATCCGTCACGGTGGAGTAGCAGCTGCGAGCTCTACTGCAGCGGGTCTCGCGGGCGGAAGTTCGCATCGGACAGCGGAAAGCCGGAAGCATAGAAAAAGGATTTCTTCTCCTCGTGGGATTCACCCATGGCGACACCCGCGAGAAGGTCGATTGGATGGCGGAGAAGACGTCCGGCCTCCGACTGTTCAGCGACGCTGACGGGAAGATGAACCTCGGACTCTCTGAAGTCGGTGGATCACTCCTGGTTGTCTCGCAGTTCACGCTCTACGGAAACGCGGAAAAAGGAAAGCGCCCGAGCTTCATCGACGCGGCGCGCCCCGAGGAAGCAATCCCACTCTATGAGCACTTTCTCCAGGCTCTGCGCGATCGCGGAATAAAAGTGGAAAGTGGCGAGTTCGGAGCGATGATGGAGGTCGAGCTCGTCAACGACGGGCCCGTGACGCTCTGGCTCGAGCGGTGAGCAGGTTGCGAGTGGTGCTCGCCTCGTCGTCGCCGCGCCGTCGCGAGCTGCTCAACCTCATAGGCATACGCCACATAGTGCGTCCGGCGAATCTCGATGAGACAAGACTTCCACGAGAGACGCCACGTCGCCACGCCGAGCGACTGGCACGCGAGAAAGCAACCGCGATCGCGACGCGCGATCGAAACGTCATCACCGTCGCGGCCGATACGATCGTCGTGATCAACCGCAAAGTGCTCGGTAAACCAGTGAGCGCTGCCGAAGCTGCGCGGATGTTGGCCATGCTTAGCGGCCGGGAACACACCGTCATAACCGCCGTTGCCGTCTCGCGCGATGGAACCGTCCGCTCGGCGATCGAGGAAGTGCGGGTGAAATTCCGACGCCTGAGCAAGAAAGAGATCGATGCGTACGTAGCGACCAGGGAGCCGATGGACAAAGCCGGCGCGTACGGAATTCAGGGTTTTGGCGCGACAATCGTCGAGCGCATCGACGGCGATTACTTCGCCGTGATGGGGCTTCCGCTCCTGCGGCTGGTAAAGCTGCTCAAGAAAGTGGGGGTCGACTACAGGTTCGGCGCGATCGAGCCGTCAGAGCGCTAGTAGCGCGATCAGCTCTCGAGCTTTCCCGGCGACTCCGCGCTCGCTCTCGAAGGTGAGTTGACCGACGGCCTTATCGACCGGAACCCAGCGCGCTTCGTTCACCTCCCAGTCGTGATCCTTCGGGTCTCCCGAGAGATACCGCAGCAGAAATAGATGGACGCGTTTGTGGAAGCGGACTCTTTCGCCTCCGTCCAGACCTGCGAACCAGTATTCGATTGTCTCGATGTGGTCGACGACTTCGCTCTCGACGCCAGCCTCTTCGCGCGCCTCCCGCACTGCGGCACTCTCAGGCTTCTCGCCAGCCTCGACGAGTCCTTTCGGCAACTGCCATCGGTTCTTTCCGACGCCGATTAGAACCACCTCCGGCAGTCCGTCAACAATCCGATAGACGACTCCGCCGGCCGACGTCTGATCGCGGACTGGGAGTTTGGCGCCCGGCTTCTTCTTGGTTTTCTGAGTGGCAGGTTTGCGCGGGGTCACGCAACGACACCGGCGTAACGCTTCTGCCAAAGGGCAATCTTCTCCAGGACGTGACTCGTCTCGATACGCCGCATGCGTCCTGGTCTGTTTTCCATGGATGGCGGATAATCCTCGCCCGGATCGCCGTAGGCGTCGATGACCAAGTCGTGAAATCTCCGATACGGGCCAGTACGCTTTGGGTTTGTATAACCCAGGAGGCTTATCACTGGCCGGTCGAGCGCGACGGCCATGTGCAGCGGCCCGGTGTCCGGTGAAAGTACGAGCGACGATGCGTCGAGAATCGAAACGAGCTTTCGAAGCCCGCTGCCCAGCGCAGAGCGCGGTTTGTGGCGGGCGTTCTCCATGACGACGCGCTCGGCTTCGCGCTCACGTGTAGAAGTCCCGCCCACTAGCACGACCTGCATCCCGTACTGCTCGTGAATTGCGTCGCACACCTTGGCCCACCGTTCCGGGAGCCAGTCTTTCTCAGGCTTGCTGGTCGCAACGACAATCGACGCGATCGGACGATCGATCGCGCGCACGAACTCTGCCTGCCAGTCTCGTTCCTCTGGCCACGGTCCAAGGTCCCATTCGACGGGTTCTGGGGAGACGTCCAGCTCAGAGAGGAATTCGAAGTACTGATCCTGCACATGCTGGATGGGTCGCGCGGGAATCTTTCGGTTGGTGAAGAGCCAGTTGAAGTCGCGGGCCCGCGTCATGTCGAAGCCAAGCTTGACTGGAGCCGGCACGAAGGACGTGACGATGCCTGCCTTGAAGTAGACCTGGAGATCGATGAGCAGGTCGAATTGTCGCGTTGCAAGCTCGGCGCGAACATCAGCGAATGCGCGCCAGCCCTTTGCGCGGTCGAAGAGAATTATGTCGTCCACGGACCTGTGTCCTCTGACGAGCGTTGCCGGCGACGGCTGAAGGACCCACGTGATGCGCGTCGAGGGGTTGGCACGCTTGAGAGCGTTTATCACCGGCAGCACGTGAACGGCATCGCCGACAGCGCTCATCATCACGATGCATATCCTGGCAGGCACTTTGTCCGCGCGACCGCTCGTCACTCGCTGCTCCGCAGGCGCAAATATTCCTCGTCCTCGGCCGAGTACGGTAGCTCCTTGTTGTCGCGCCACTTTCTGAGCGAGCGAATCAAACGATCTAGATTTGCTTTCGCGACGAGCGGCGAGCCTGGCGCACTGAAGTGCACGCGATCGACGTCGAGAACGTGGGCGTCGAGTCCTTCGCCGTGACCGGCTGTTAGAAGGACATTCTTCAGGTTGAGGTCAGGATGATGTGCGCCAGCCTGAGTGAGCGCACGCAGCAGTTTCGCGACCGCATCGAGGACCATCACGCGGTGGGAGTGGTCGGTGATCTTTGCGAGCGCGACCGACAAATCGTGTCCGTCGGAAATCTCCCGCGTTGCCGTATCCGAGCGCCTCAGAACCCAGTTCATAGGATAGGAGACGTAGGCTACGACTTCGGGAGTGCTGACCCCGCTCGCGCGCAACCTCAGCGATGCGATAAGCTCTCTGAACCCCCGTGTCGGGAATACGAACACATCGTCGCTGAGCTTCGCCATCCACCCACCGCGCATGTTGTGGCGAACAACCACTCTTCCACATCCGCCAGGCAAACTGATAGCGAACACCGGAGCACGCCCAACCAGCGGTACTGCGTCTGGTTGGCGCGACGCGTAGTCGTACAGTCGTTCACTGCCGAGAACCGCCCGAATGCTCGCCGCACATGCGTGCGTCGCCACAACACGCGCGCGACCCACGGCAAACCTCTCATACGACGGGATCGAGATGCCGACCATCTATCGAGATCGTTTCCCGGGACGGCGGACAGACGCAATCGCGCTCAACAAAGCCCGCGCCTTGCTCCGGGTCTCGTCCCACTCTCGTTCCGGTACCGAGTCGGCCACGATTCCTGCGCCTGCCTGAACCGAGGCGGTTCCTCCCGCGATAATGCACGTACGGATCGTTATTGCGAGGTCCATTCTTTTTCCCCCAGCGGCGATATAGCCGATCGCGCCGGCGTATGGACCGCGCGCAACAGGCTCGAGCTCGTCGATGATCTCCATCGCGCGAATCTTGGGCGCGCCGGTCATGGTTCCAGCGGGAAACGTTGCCCGAAAAACGTCGAGCGCTGAGAGGCCATCGTTGAGCTCGCCCTCGACCTGACTCACGATGTGCAGCACGTGAGAGTACTTCTCGATCTTCATTAGCTCCGAGACCTTGACCGTACCGTACCTAGCCACTCTGCCGACGTCGTTGCGTCCAAGATCGACCAGCATGACGTGCTCAGCGCGCTCCTTCTCGTCGGCGAGAAGCTCTGCCGAGAGCTCGGCGTCATGGGTGGGGGTCGTCCCTCTCGGACGAGTGCCGGCTATCGGCCGAAGCGTGATGTGTGAATCGGAGACGCGCACGAGAAGCTCCGGTGAGCTCCCTACGATCTCGACATCGTCGAGGACAAGGTGGTACATGTACGGCGACGGATTTATCGCGCGGAGAGCGCGGTAGAGATCCGTGGGCTCGAAGTCCAGCGGAACTTCTATCCTTCGCGACAGCAGCGCCTGAAAACAGTCTCCGGCGCGGATGTACTCCTTGATTCGCTCGACGTGCGCCATGAATTGCTCACGCTCATAGCTCGATTTGCCGTCGACCGGCGCGGCGTCGAGGTCCGGAGACATTGCGTCGATGCGCGCCGGGGTTCTCAATCGTGCAAGAATCTCTTCGAGCTCTCGATTCGCTCCCTCATACAGCGATTTGAGCTTCGCGTCGCCCGCCGCCTTGGGCACAGGCACCGAGATCACGACGCGCGCTCGCCCGTGAAGGTTGTCGAGTATCACGAGCGACCGCGTGAACACGAATAGAGCATCCGGGGCGGGCAACCCGCCGCGCGGCCGGTTAGGGAGCTTCTCGATGAGACGCACAATGTCGTAGCTGAAATAGCCGACCACACCTCCCCAGAAATCGCCGAGCTCCGGAACCGATGCAGGCTGCACTCCTTCGACGAGCCCAGCCAGATCCTCGAGCGGATCGGCAGGAGTTCGCGCGTTGTGCCATCCGCGCTCCTGGCTCCAGTCCTCGACGATGCCGTTCAATAGCCTCCACGCGCACCGCGGCTCTGAGCCAAGGAAAGTGTAGCGCGACCATGTCTCGCCCCCAGCCGGAGCAGACTCCAGAAGAAATGCGAATGGTCTGCGCCGAATTTTGGCGAAGGCGGAGACGGGAGTGTCGGTGTCGAGCAAGCAATCCTTCCAGACCGGGACGAGCGTCGCCGTCCTGGCGCGTGCAGTGAACTCAGCGAGACTCATGCGTGCGCTCGCGGGAGGCCCAATGGAGTGCGTGCTCGCGTACAACGCGACGGCAATTGCTCAGGCTCACCGCGCAACTAACTTTCCTCCATGAAATTCCGGGTGATGCTCCTTCTGGCGACGTGCATCCCGTTGCACCGCGCCAGCGCCCAGGCTTGGAACGACCCGCGGACCACGGCCCTCGTCGAGCGTGCGACCGAGCGCAGAGCGAGCCAGCTCGCGGACACCGGACTCGTGGACTACAAGGCGACCGCTCACGGCTACGTAACTTTCCTCGCGCAATTTGGGGAAGGATTCCCGGAACCGCCAAAAATCGTAAAGGCGGACGAGCTAGGGCTGGAAGTCTATTGGCGTGCTCCCGATCTCAGCAAGCAGATAATCGAGGGTCGCCGTGACACACTGCTTCTGCCGACCGACATCAATTATCACCGCGACCACCTCGGA
Organism: Gemmatimonadaceae bacterium; assembly: GCA_050733495.1. GTDB lineage: Bacteria > Gemmatimonadota > Gemmatimonadetes > Gemmatimonadales > Gemmatimonadaceae > UBA4720. The sequence continues at coordinate 57,033 of JBOHTC010000233.1, forward strand.
ATTGTCCAGAACAACTTCCGAAACCTGATTCGCATCGGTGAGGGCGATGAGGTAAAGGATGTTCCACACCCGCTCTCGCCCGTCGGCCTTGAGGTATACGACTACGCCATCCACGATTCCCTCCAGATACGGCTGGGGGATCGCGTGCTCGATGTCTACGAGGTCCGCGTTCGACCAAAGGACGACAGCCAGCCGCGCGTCGTGGGAGCGGTCTACATCGACCGCGAGAGCGGGGAAGTAGTCCGGATGGCCTTCAGCTTCACCCGAGCTGCTCTCCTCGACAAGGATCTCGAGGACGTCTCCGTCGTCCTGGAAAACGCGCTGATCGAGGGACGCTTCTGGCTTCCCCGACGACAGGAGATCGAGATCCGCCGCACTGGATCGTGGCTCGATTATCCGGCGCGCGGAATCATCCGCGGACGCTGGGAGATCTGCTGCTACGAGATAAACACTGGCATTTCGCCGAGCTTCTTTGGCGGGCCGGAAATAGTCATGGCGTCGCCGGCCCAGCGTGCGGCGAATCCATTTCCGTTCATTGGCCACGTGCTCGATTCACTACCGCCCGACGTCCGCGCAGTCACTGACGAGGACGTCAAGAGAGTCCAGGAAGAAGCCCGCTCGCTAGTCCGCGAGCAAGCACTCGCTCGCAGCAGGACCTTTGAGCTTTCCGCCCACCACGTATCTGACATCGTCCGGTTCAATCGCGTCGAGGGTCTCGCTGTCGGGACCGGAATTCTCCAGCGGGTGGGGGCGGGATTCGATGTCGCCGCATCGGGTCGATATGGCTTCAGCGATAAGGCGGGCAAAGGACGCGGGGCACTCGAGTACAGGACGGGTGCTGGCTCCTCTCTGTCGCTCGCCGCCGACCGGCAATACCGGGACGTAAGCGACGATGAGGAGACATCTCTCGTCGAAAACAGCGTTGCCTCGCAGGAGTTTGGAAGCGACCAGACGGATACTTACGATGCGAAAGGCGTCTCACTGGCGTGGACGCTGGCGCGCTTCGGATGGCGTCCGTCTCTCGATCTGGCGTATGAGAAGCAGGATGCGCTTCTCGTTCACGCCCGGCCGGTCACGGGCAGCTTTGAGCCGACCATCCCGGCGGTTCCGTTGCGTGAGATTCGAGCGACCGTAGGATTCAGCCGCCCTGCTGCCATAACGTTCGGAGGGTTTGAGCTGGGCTCTGACTTCGTGGTGAGCGGCATTCGAGTCGCCCGTCCGTTGGGGATTCGATCGGATCTGGTCCGCCCGTCGCTCGTACTCGACCTCCAGAAGCCGTTCGGCTCCAGCCGTCTCGTGCTGCACACGATTGCGGCTGGTGTTCTAGGTCACGACTCGGTCCCCGCGCAGCACCTCGTGTTTCTCGGCGGTCCGACGAGCGATCCAGGCTATGACTTCCACGAGTTCGTTGGCCGCGCGGGCATGAGCCAGCGACTGGAATGGCGGTTTCTTGCGCCGTTCATTCCGATTCCGCTTGGCCGCTACGGCGAGGCGCCCGGCACGATCACCCTTGCGCCGTTCGCAACCGCTGTCTGGGTCGATCGATCTGCCGGATTCAAAGCGCCGCGACAGGGTTGGTATCCGGCGCTTGGCCTTGGGGCCCTCACCGTATTCGATGTCATCCGGCTCGATGTCGCGCGCGGACTGCGCGGCGGGCGCTGGACCTTCTCCGTCGATGTCGGCCGCGACTTCTGGAGCGTGCTCTAGCCGCCTATCCGCTTCCCGCCTCCCGCCTCCCGCCTCCCGCCTCCCGGTTATCAGAGGCAGTATCGCGTCGTCCTCTTAAGGGCGACTCCGGTAGAGCCGGTCTATGCCTCTCATTCACGAGAACTGGAGTGCAGGCCGCATGTCCCAACACGTCGAATTCCACCGAGCGGCGCTCGCTTTTACCGCCTCGCTCCTCTTGGCAGGATGCGCAACCGGGTCCGCAGGCACCGCGATATCGCCCGCTGCTGGTTCCGGACAAATCGATCGCGCTGCCGAAGGCGCCAGTCAGAAAACAGTGCTCATTCGCGCCGACAGCGCATGGACAAACGGTGCGTACCCTCTCGCCGCTGCGCTGTACCAGATAGCGGTCGAGCACGACTCGACAAACTCGCTCGCTGTCTTCCGGCTCGCGACACTCCGCTCATGGGACAACCGACTGGACGAGGGAGTCAAACTCTACCGGCGGTACGTTGCCCTCGAGCCAAAGGACGTCGAAGGGCGTCTCGCTCTGGCGCGCGCTCTCGCCTGGAGCGGAGAATACTCCTC
>JBOHTC010000234.1:0-6232 GCA_050733495.1 Gemmatimonadaceae bacterium
ATTGAGGATTGCGGACTAACTGCTATTCCGAACTGCTGACTGATTGCGGATTAGGGAACTAACTGCGAGATACGAACTAGAAGCTACGGATTGCGGACTGCGGGCCAACTACAACCGCGCCTGGAACTACCTTTTCTCGCTGCTCGCTGGTTCGCGGCCTGCGCATCCGTGACAGTCAATTCTGCAACCATAGACAATCGGTATACTTGCAGTTAGCCCGCAATTCGCAGTTCGCAGCCCCTAGTTCGTATCTCGCAGTTAGTTCCCTAATCCGCAATCAGTCAGCAGTTCGGAATAGCAGTTAGTCCGCAATCCTCAATCAGTCAGCGATGATCGATGCACTTAGTCCTCAGCCCTCGGTCCTCAAACCGCCTCCCGCCTCCCGCCTCCCGCCGTACATTAGATCGTCCGTACCAACCATAGAGACCACATGAGCGCAGCCCCAGCCACCGCGCCCGATCAGCCTCACCTCACTCGCCGCTTCGGACTACTGCCGGCGACAGCGCTCAACATGACGAACATGATCGGCGTCGGGCCGTTCATCACGATCCCGCTGCTGATGACCGCGCTCGGCGGACCGCAGGCGATGCTGGGGTGGATCGTGTCACTCGTCATCGTGCTCTGCGACGGGATGGTGTGGAGCGAGCTCGGCGCCGCGATGCCCGGCTCGGGCGGATCGTTCAACTATCTGCGCGAAGCCTTCGGACGCGAGCGGTACGGACGACTGATGGCGTTCCTCTTCGTCTGGCAATTCGTGCTGAGCGGGCCGCTCGAGATCGCGTCGGGCTACATCGGCTTCGCGGACTACGCGAGCTACATCTGGAAGGGCCTGACGCGACCCGGCGTGATCGTGCTCATCACGTTCGTCGGTCTCCTCAACATCGCACTCCTCTACCGGCGCATAAACTCGATCGTCAAGATCACGATTTCGCTCTGGATCGGCACGCTGATCACGGTGCTCGCGGTGATCTTCACCGGCGCGGCGCATTTCAATCCGCACATCGCCTTCGATTTTCCGCCCGGCGCGTTCAAGTTCTCACTCGGCTTTTTCCTCGGCTTGGGCGCCGCGTCTCGCATTGGCATCTACGACTATCTCGGTTACTACGACGTCTGCTACATCGGCGACGAAGTGCGCGACCCCGGTCGAGTGATTCCCCGGTCGATTCTGATAAGCACGGTGGCCGTCGCGATCATCTACTTCGGGATAAATCTCTCGATCATCGGAGTCGTGCCGTGGCGCGATTTCGTTCCAGCGGCCGAGCATGCGGAATCGAACTTCATTGTGTCGATTTTCATGCAGAGGATTTACGGGACTGGTGTAGCGACGATCTTCACTCTGCTCGTGCTGTGGACAGCATTTGGGTCGGTGTTCGCGCTATTGCTCGGCTACTCCCGGATCCCGTTCGCCGCGGCGAAGAGCGGATATTTCTTCCGCGTGTTCGGCCGTCTGCACCCGACCAAGGATTTTCCGTACGTCTCGCTGATTGTACTGGGACTCCTATCCATCGTGGCGGGATTCTTCTCTCTTGGCACGGTCATCGACGCATTGATAGTGACGCGGATCCTCGTACAGTTCATGGGGCAGATCTTTGGGCTCATGCTGCTGCGCAAGCGAGCGCCTGACATGCCGAGACCATATAAGATGTGGCTCTATCCGGTGCCCGCATTGATTGCTGTGCTCGGGTGGCTCTTCGTCTTCGCGACGACGCAGCTTCGCGTGATCATCTTCGGCGTCGTCGCGCTTGCAGTGGGCTATCTCGCGTTTCTGTTGTGGTCATGGAACACGAAGCGATGGCCGTTCGTGGCCGAGGAGACCGCTTCTGCCGCCTAAGGCCGGATTCATGGAGGGCGCACGGCGAGGTGGACGTTCGATCGCACGCGCTGCTGTCGTTCTCGGACTCACGCTGGTGGTGACGGACTGCCGCCGGCAGTCCGACGGAGAAAAACTGGCGCGCACTTATTGTGCGGCCTGCCACGAGTTTCCAGAGCCGCAGCTCCTCGACAAGAAGACATGGCTGTCGGGCGTCTTGCCGCAGATGGCTCCGCGACTGGGGGTCACTGGGAACACGCTGTTCGACGCGCGCTACCAGAATCCGCTGATGGTAGTGCTCCCCAGTAGCATCTCAAAAGCGGATTGGCAAAAGATCGTCGCGTATTACCAGGAGAGCGCGCCCGACAGCTTGCCCTACCAATCCCTGCCGGCCCAGCCGCAGGTCGACCCTCCCTACTTCCAGGCGAGTGCGTTCGCCGCCGGCATGCAGAGCAGCGGCATCATCACGCTCCTCAAAGTCGACTCGGCCAGCGAGCGGATATTCATCGGTGAGGCTGGGAGCAACACCCTCCGCGTCTTCGACTGGAATCGTCGTCTACTCTCTACGACTACGCTGGGCAGCCCTCCGACTGACCTGATTGTCCAGAAAGACGGAGTACTCGTTCTTGAAGCGGGAATCCTGAATCCCAACGACCAGGCGCGCGGGAGTCTCGTGCGGTATGCGTTTGCCGGCGATTCTCTCCGTCTCGACAAAGTCGTGCTCGAAGGGCTCATTCGTCCAGTGTTTGTCCGGGCGTTCGACTTCGACAAAGACGGCCAGGACGAGTTCGTGGTCTGCGAATTCGGCAACAACGTCGGCCGGCTTGCGCTCTACAAGTACGATGGCTCGAGGTACCAGCGGCGCATACTCGATCCGAACCCAGGCGCGATCAGATTCGAGATCCGCGACATGACCGGTGACGGCGCTCCGGACATCGTGGCACTTTTCGCGCAGGGCAACGAGCGGATCGAGCTCCTCGTCAACGATGGCAAGGGAAATTTCGGAACCGATGAGCGTATACTGGCGCGCTTTCCGCCGGTGTATGGGTCGATGTATTTCTCGATGTACGACTTCAACGGCGACGGCAAGCTGGACATCGTATACGTGAACGGCGACAATTTCGATTATTCACGGATCCTCAAGCCGTACCACGGAGTGAGGATCCTCGAGAACGATGGCAGCAACAATTTCCGCGAGCGCTATTTTTTTCCAGTGTACGGTGCGGCGCGCGCGGAAGTCGCCGATTTTGACAGGGATGGCGATCTCGACATGATCGTTGTGAGCAACTTCGCGGACTCCCAGAAACACCCTGAGCGTGGCATCATGTATCTGGAGAACCTGGCGGAGGCCGGAGTGGCCGGGGGGGCCTACAAATTCCGTCCGTACGCGTTTTCCGCGGCGTCGAGCAATCAATGGAACGTCTCGGCGACGGCGGATCTGAACAGGGACGGTTTTCCCGACGTCATCGTTGGTGGGATGAACCTGGGCAGTATCGGCATGGCGCAGGGGGGATACGGGAGTCCGGCATTGAAGACTGGAACGACCCCGGTGCTTTTCCTACAGAACTTGATGACAGCAAGACGCAACTAAAAGGCGGTGCCTGGTACCTGGTACCTGGTACCTGGTACCGCCTTTCAACCTTTACCGCCTTTCAACCTTTACCGCCCTTCAGTCTTTCCGGAGGCAAAATCGTGAACCGGGTTTCGAAATTCTGCGGATTGTTTCTTCTCGTCTCGGTCGGAGCGACTGCTCACGCGCAGGACCGGCAGATGCTGCACGACGGCTGGATGATTCAGACATCCGCCAAAGTGGGCGTCGACGGCGCGGCAATATCGTCGCCGACTTACGCGCCGATGGGCTGGTACCGCGCGACTGTGCCGTCGACGGTGGTAGGAACGCTCGTCGAGGATAGTGTATATCGCGATCCGTTCTTCGGGATGAATCTCCGCAACATCCCCGGAATGACGTACCCGATCGGCGCGAACTTCGTCCACACCGCCATGGATCCGCAGAGTCCGTTCGCGACCGGCTGGTGGTATCGCACGAATTTCCGTGTGCCGGCGAAGATGCGCGGGAAACGAATCAGTCTCAACTTCGACGGAATCAACTATCGAGCGAATATCTGGCTCAACGGACGCCGCATCGCCGATTCGACGCAGATAGCCGGGACTTATCGCCGGTACGAGCTCGACGTGACCGACGTCGTGTCAATGTCGGGCGTGAATGGGTTGGCCATCGAGGTGTTCGCACCAACCCCGATAGACTTGCAGACGACCTGGGTCGACTGGAGTCCGACGCCGCCCGACAAGGACATGGGATTGTGGCAGCCCGCGTACCTCTCCTCGAGCGGCGACGTCGTCGTGCGATATCCCGAAGTCGTGAGCCAGGTCGACACTGCGACTCTTAAGAGTGCCGCGCTCACGGTGGTCACAGGCCTGCGGAATCTCACGACGCATCCGCTGAGTGGAGTACTGCGCGGCAAAATCGGGACGGTCGCGTTCAGCCGCAGAGTCACGCTCGATGCGCAAGACAGTGCACTCGTGAGGTTTACCCCCGACAGCTTCCCACAGCTCCGGTTCTCGAATCCCAGACTCTGGTGGCCGGCGCAGTTCCTCGGCGGCAAACCGCCGGCGCTCTACGACATGACGCTCGAGTTCGTGACCAACGGGCGCGTGTCCGATCGCCAGCAGCTGCGCTTCGGCATCCGCCAGGTGACTTCTGATTCGACGCCGAAGGGCGGACGTCTTTTTCGAATTAATGGCCGACGCATCCTCATTCGTGGCGGCGGGTGGGCGCCAGACATGTTCTTCCGCCCGCAACCAGAGCGGCAGGATGCGCAGCTTCGCTACGCGCTCGACATGCATCTCAACACGCTGCGCCTCGAGGGCAACTACGAGAACGATCGGTTCTTCCACCAGGCGGACAGCCTCGGACTCTTCGTGATGACGGGATGGGTTTGCTGCGATGCCTGGGAGGAATGGGCCAAATGGGGTCCGGAGCAGTATTCAGTCGCGGCGAATTCCCTCCGCGATCAGGTCCGCCGCCTGCGCGGGCATCCGAGCGTGTTTGTGTGGCTCAATGGTAGCGACAATCCTCCGCCCGCCAACGTCGAGCAGCTCTATCTCGGAATCGAGCAGGCGGAGGCGTGGCCGAATCCAACGATCTCGTCCGCGAGCGCCAAGCCTACTACGGTGACGGGCGCGAGTGGTGTGAAGATGACCGGGCCGTACGATTGGGTTCCGCCTTCGTACTGGATGCAGGACAGCACCCACGGCGGCGCGTGGGCGTACAACACGGAGACCAGTCCGGGCGCGGCGGTGCCTCCCATCGAGAGCATTCGGCGCATGATTCCGGCGCAGGACATCAAGTGGCCGCTCGATAGCGTCTGGCTGTTCCACGCGGCGGGCGGACAGTTCACGCACTTGCTCGACAAATTCAACATCGCGCTATCGACGCGCTACGGCGCGCCGACGACGGCGGTTGATTACGCGATGACGTCGCAGCTCATGACGTACGAGGGCGAGCGGGCGATGTTCGAGGCGTACCGCCGCAATCAGTACGTCTCGACCGGCGTGATTCAGTGGATGTTCAACAACGCGTGGCCGTCGATCTACTGGCACCTGTTCGATTGGTACCTGCTTCCGGGCGGCGGCTACTTCGGCGCCAAGAAGGCGAACGAGCCGGTGCACGTGCTGTTCTCTTACGATGATCGCACCATAGCCGTCGTGAACAGCGCTCAGAGCCGAGTGCCCATTCGCGGCGCGCACCTCCGCGCTCGAATACTGGGTCCCGATGCGTCCGAGAAATTCACAAAGGACACCGTGATCGATGTGCCGGCGGACAGCAGTCTGCGCGTATTCGTCCTGCCGGAGCCGACCGGACTGACGGGCGGTGCGGCATATTTCGTCGATCTCCGCCTGACCGACGCTGCCGGCAAGCCGATCAGCAGCAACTTTTACTGGCTCTCCACGCACCCCGACGTCCTCGCTGATACGTCGACCTGGTACATGACGGGTGTGAAATCCTACGCCGATTACACCGCGTTGAGGAGCATGCCGCCCGCCGAGCTGAAGACAACGGTTCGATTCACAAGCAACGCTGGTGCGGGAACAGCGCGAGTGACGCTGCGGAATAGCAGTCAGTCCATCGCGTTCTTCACGCGCCTTCAGGTCACCGGAAAGGGCGGGGAGGAGGCGGTTCCCGTCCTGTGGGAGGACAACTATCTCTCGCTGCTGCCGGGCGAGACGCGGACGGTGACGGCGACCTATCGCGTGCGCGATCTGGGCGGCGCCCCGCCGAGCGTGGTGGTCACCGGCTGGAACGTGCATCGGACCGTTGCTCGTTGAAGCTCGGAGTACTCGCGCTGGCGTGCGTTTGCCTGGCAAGCTGCGAACGCACCTACAAGTCGGAAGGAGAGAAGC
>JBOHTC010000235.1:0-9729 GCA_050733495.1 Gemmatimonadaceae bacterium
ATTGTGAACTGGGAGAGCAGGTAGCGTCGCCATCTCGGTGCGAGTTTCACGTCTATCGCGCCGGGCTCCTGACGTCTGGCCACCGAGACGAAGTTTCATCCGGATGAGGCGGATTTTGCCGGATTAAAACGGATCGCTCCTCTTGGCGTGAGAGCACGTCTTCGCGGGCGGGGATTTTTTGGGAACTGCCGGTCGGGCTGGCCCCGTAACGCCACGCGGAGCTCTCTGTAGCTGCAGGCTGGAACCAGCGCGATTCCTGGTGCACTCACCCGTCGCAGGGCCATCGAGAGCCCTCAATGCAAAAGAGCGCCAAGAGGCGCTCTCAATGCAAACAACAAAAAATCACAGCTAGGCCACAGGCGGTCGCCCAATTTTCTCTTTATCTTTCCCTCGTCTCTTCCGCTCACTGAATGGCAGCCACAAGGGAACGAGTCCCGGTTGTAATCGTCGAGTACGACGAAATCGCGCGGACCATCGCCACGCGCATCGCCCAGATCATCAGGGAGCGCCGAGCCGCTGGGGGCCACGCCGTTCTCGGCCTCGCCACCGGTAGCACGCCGATCGGCATCTACCGCGAGCTCATCAAGATGCACAAGGAGGAAGGTCTCGATTTTTTCGACGTCGTGACCTTCAACCTCGATGAGTACTATCCGATGCGTCCGGACAGCATCCACAGCTACCACCGCTACATGTGGGAGAATCTGTTCAATCACATCAACGTCAGACGGGAGAACGTCCATATCCCGCGAGGCGATGTACCGCGCGACGACGTCGATGAAGCGTGCGACGCTTACGAGGCGGCGATCAAAGCGGCGGGCGGCATCGATCTCCAGATTCTGGGAATCGGAAAGACGGGACACATCGGCTTCAACGAGCCGGGGTCTGGGGTCGATTCACGCACCCGCAGAATCTCGCTCGACACTGTGACGCGCCGCGACGCCGCGGGGGATTTCTTCGGAGAGGACAACGTTCCCACCGAGGCGATCACGATGGGCGTCGCAACGATTATGGAAGCGCGTGAGATTGCGCTCGTTGCAACTGGCGAGCACAAGTCGGCAATCATCAAGCGCGCCGTCGAAGGCGAGCCCGATCCGGACGTCGCTGCAACCTACCTCCAGCAGCACCCGAAGGCCGTTTTCTACGTTGACCCCGCCGCCGCGGCGGACCTTACCCGCGTTCGTACGCCGTGGGTGATAAGCGAAGTGAAATGGAACCGCGGAATGGAAATCGAAGCAGTCATCTGGCTGAGCGAAACCACCGGAAAGTCAGTGCTCAAGCTCGATGAGATCGACTACCGAGAGCACCATATGAGCTCGCTGCTCGCGCGGTATGGCAAGGCCGGCCCGCTCAACGGAGACGTCTTCAACGCGCTCATCGCCAAGATTCGCGGTCGCAGCAAGCTTCCCTCAGGCAAGCGCGTGATCGTCTTTTCGCCGCATCCGGACGACGACGTCATTTCGATGGGCGGGATGCTCAACAAGCTTCACCAGAACAAGAACGACATCATCGTCGCCTACCAGACGTCCGGAAACATCGCCGTTTTCGACCACGAGGTGCGAAGATACGCCGATTTCCTGCGCCGCTTCGGAAATGACTTCGATCTGAATGACTCCGCGTCTGGCGCACTGATCGAGGAAGTCGAGGATTTCCTCAATTCAAAGCAGGTTGGCGAAATCGACGCCTTCCCGGTGCAGGTGATGAAGCGCGCGATTCGCGAAGCAGAAGCCGTCTCGGGGATCGAGACCTTTGGTATGAAGCGGGAGCAGGCGCGATTCCTCAATCTTCCGTTCTACCAGACCGGAAAAGTCAGAAAGGATCCGATCGGTCCCGAGGATGTTCGAGCAGTGCTCGAGCTCCTGGAGGAGCACAAGCCGGAGCTGATCTTTGTTGCGGGTGACCTCTCAGATCCCCACGGAACTCACCGCATGTGCCTCGAGGCCGTTCAGGGCGCGCTCGCAAAATACTCGGGCCCGGCCCCGGACACCTGGTACTACCGTGGCGCCTGGCAGGAGTGGGATATCGCGGAAGCTGACGTGCTCGTACCGCTTTCCGAAGAGGAGCTGCGGGCCAAGAAAATGGCGATCTTCAAGCACCAGAGTCAGAAAGATCGGGCACCCTTTCCGGGGCAAGACGATCGTGAATTCTGGCAGCGGGTGGAAGAGCGCAACCGGAACACCGCGCAGCGCGTCGACCGACTGGGCCTGCCCGAATATTTCGCGATGGAAGCTTACGTCGTACGTCGTGCCGGTTCGCCGATCGAGCACGAGATGGTCGCGACGAGCTCGCTCGGCGAACGCGAGCCTTCTCGAAGAGCGCGGGCACCGATCAAAACGCGCTCTTGAGCCGCGGCGACCAATCCGATAGTCGCGCATCTCCCGACTGAGTTAGCTGTCGCAGCCTGCCAGTTTTCTCATCCAAGACCCAGATATTTCTTTGATCACCGATCGCGCCAAGGCGACGCGTGATCGACATGTGACGACCGTCGGGCGCCCACGATGGATCCTCATTCTCGCCTTCGCCGGTGAGCTGCCGCATTACGTGGTCCTTGAGCGTGATGGTCCAGACCTGAAAGTCCCCGTTCTGCTGCTGGAACGCGACCTCGCCGCCTGCTGGAGACCAGTCCGGACCGGTGCGGTAGCTGCGCTTTCCCGGCACGACAGGAGTGAGGGGTCGAAGCCCAGTGCCGTCGACGTTCATCGTAAAAAGCTGTGGAGTGAGCGGACGCGGTGACATGAACACCATCTCTTTTCCATCGGGGCTAAAGCTGGGCGACGTCGTCTCGAATCCAGAGCGCCCGACATACGGAACGGCGACCGTGTCGTGGTCCGCGGCGCTCGCCTTGAATAATTCTGCAGGAGAATCTCCACCAGACGCCCACACGATGCTCTTTCCATCCTTGGTGTACACGGGTGTGATGTTGAGGCCGCGATCGGATGCCGCGAGCAGTTGCGGGCGCATCGTGCGCAAATCTATTTGTGCAATCCGCGTCCCCCGATCGTCGGCATCAGCGTAGACGATCGATGTCCCCGACGGATGCCAGGAGGGCGAAAGCGCTGCACCAGCGGTCGGCAACGTGCGCTCGTTTGCGCCGTCACTGTCCACGATCTTGAGCTTGGTGCCTTCGATGAATGCGATCTTGCTGGACGCGATACCACGCGTCCCCGTGATCCAGCGCTCGACTTCGTCACTGACGCCGTGAATCGCAAAGCGACGTTCGAGCGCCAGCGAATCCCGTATTATCGAATCATTCGCAGCGATGAGCGTGAACACGGAGTCAAAATGCAACGTGTCCTCAACGGCGGCCGCGCGCAGCAGCACGTCGCGGCGATCGAGCTCACGAGCGATTGAGTCGCGTTCGGCAGCGCTGCGCCGCGCGGCGACGCGCTGTCCTGGGTGCTTCATCGGCACCGGGCGCTGTGCTTCGCGATCGAGACTGTCACGCGCCGATGAATCCGCGGCCAGCGCATTTTCGGTTCGCCGAGTGCGTCTCGCCAGAACTCTCGCGAGCGAATCGCGAATTGCCTGCTGTCGGTCTGCCGGCAGTTTTGGCAGCCGAAACGTCGCCTGCTGCCGCAGTGCGCCCCCCGGTGAATCGAATACCTCGATATGGATCCCGCTCGGAGACGGACGTCCTCGCACGACGAAATTGGCGCGCGTCTGGGCCAGCGGGGCGAAGTTGATGCGGCTCTCCCCGGGCTGCCAGATGTCCGCCATCGTCGAGCTATCGAGCACGAGCGGCTGGATCCGATCCCCGTAGTCGAAATCCCTCTGAATGATCGTACGGGTGGAATCCCCAGCTGTGGTATCAATCGGCAGGATGACGACCGCTGGAGGAACGTCTATCGGATGTTGCGGGCGCGGCCGCCGGACCGGGCGCTTTTGTGCCTGCACCGCCGGAGCGACGACACAGAGTGCCGACGCCACCAGCAGAGACTTGCGGAGATAGTTGATCATGTGGTGATGAATTTATCCCATCGAGCGATCATGCATCGCGACAAAACAAAGCCGCGGAGATTTTACCCTCCGCGGCTCTGCTTCGATCGGGTGCTCGTTACTTCGACAGATGGAACTGAAACGGCATCTGCACGAGCTGTTGAACTTTTTTCCCCCCGATCTGCGCCGCCGAGAATCTCATACGGGGGAGCGCATCTTTCACGGCGGCGGTAAACGCGTCGTTGGTGGAATTCAGAATCTTGAGCGTGCCCGACTCGTAGCGCCCGCTCTCGTTTACAACGAACTGCGCCAGCACTTGACCTTCAACGCCCGACTCTCTGAGCGATAGTGGGTATTCCGGGGCCTCGCCGCCGATTTTCGCGACCGGCTTCTCGACCTGGAACTCCATGTACGGGCCGCGGGCCTCTTCCTTGATCCCAGCCGACTTTCCGGTATCACCTTCTTTACCCGTCCCGCCCTCGACGCCATTGGCGGAACCGCCCTTGACTCCCTTGCCGCTGAAGTCGTTCTCGTTGGTGATCGCCTTCGACAGGTCGATCGTCGGCAGGTTGGTCGGAATGTTCACCGGGGGCACCAAGACTTTGAACCCCTTCGGTGGCGCCGGAGGCACATCCTTGGGCAGCTGAGGTAGGTTTACGACCTTCGGAGGCACCGGAGTCTTGGGCTTCGGTTTTGGCGCTTCCTTCGGAGGATCCGGCTTCTTCGGCGGAGGTGGCTCATCCTTCTTGACCGCCACAAAGCTGACCTTGGTCTCGCGGTTCTCCTTGACCTTTCTGACCCCTGCCCGGGCTGTCGCGAAGACCGCCAGAAAAAGGATCAGCGAATGCAAAATTATGCTCGTTATGGTCCCGCCTACGGACCGCTTTTTTTTGTCTCGTTTGGATTCGAGTAACCTCATGTTGCTCCCCTGTTTATGCTGCTTTTATATAGAGCAAACAGAGGACCAGAATGGCCCTTTTTTCGACCCAATAAATGGTCATTTCTGGCACGAAAATGCGCCTGAAAAGCCTGCCTCAACGGCAAGAAAAAAAGGATCCGATGGCTGAGGTAGCGGCACGTTTTGGCCCTTCATTCGCAGGTTGTTCCGGCGGCTCCACGCGAGGTGGCTTGAGACCTGCCTCGCCGACGCGCCCAACAACTCTCATCGAGGTGACCATGCACAACGCACGCTTTCGACTGATGGCAACAATGGCGGGGGCGACAATGTGCGCCTTCGCAGTCGTCGCCAACGGTCAAACTCCAACGACGACCGGGTCGACAAATAATCCGTCGACCACCGGGACCACTGGCGCGACGACCAACGGAGAGTATAACGCGTCTCCCTCAACACCAGCTGGCACCGATCAGACTGGCGGAACACAGCCCGGCGCCGTGACTGGGACAAATGGAACTCCTACCACGGGGACGACCACCACAACGGATAATTCGGTGACGACTCCGGTCGACAACACCGTTCCCGACAACACCACTGGCAGCCGCGGATTCCCCTGGGGAATTCTGGGACTACTTGGCCTGGTTGGCCTCTTCAGAGGAAGGTCGACCGAAGTTCGGAGCGATGTCTACGCGACGACGACTCCGGGTGCGCGCACGACTGCGGTTGGAACCGGAACGGCCTATGACGATCGGACCGCGACGCCGCGGGCCGCATCTGGTCCCGGCACCTCTGGAACGTCAGGGACTGGCGGCACGATGGGCGATCAGGGCCCGAGGCGCTGACACCTCTTCGCTCAGTACAACGAAAAGGGCGCGGAGATTACTCCGCGCCCTTTTTTTCCGGCGAACGAGAGATGAATAAATGGCGAGCTTTCTCGAGCCGGTTTTTAGGAGCGGGATTTTCTGGTGGATTTTCTCGTAAGAATTCCGCACACGGATTCGAATGCCTTTCGCCCCGCGGTACCCGCGCGCGGCTTGTCCCACACCATATGCGCCTGATCGCGCGGGTCCACTTCGCCCTCGTCCTTGACGAGTACGTTGTTCCCCGCGTATAGCGTGCTGCGGACTCTCTTCACGCGAACCGGCGCGCACCGCAGGTACGCTCGCTCGACCAGACGCGTGTACTGCTTCTTGCTCTCGATCAGCCTCGGCGTCCTGTAGTCCCAGCTGGTCACGGTGCTCCACGTGCCCGGTGACTGGAGCGATGCGCTCGCTGTGTCGAAGATGACGGTCACATCGTTGTCCTTGTATACCTGACGCCACGGCGTCTGAGCGTGCGCTGCAAGAGGCGATGCGATTGTGCCGACGATCAATGCGAGCTTGCTTACGGGACGTATCATGAATTCTCCTCGGGGCCGTCGGTTGAGTAACGCATTGTATTCCGACAGCGGTGCGGACTGATCTATGAGTGGTTGGATTATATACACCGCGCACGCAATATCGCCACTCGCCGAGCGTATGAAGTCTTAAGATCCCCCGCGCGAGCTCGGTTGGGTCGCAAGGTCGGGTGGCGCTTTACCATTGATGATGCGCACGACCGTGAGGATCGCGGCAAGCAACGGGACTGCCACGAGGAGTCCCAGGAATCCAAACAAGAGCGCCATCAAAGCCTGAACCGCGAGAGTCATCGCTGGCGGAACATTTACGCCGTGCTTCATGAGCACCGGCACGAGGAGATGATTCTCGAGGAACTGGATCGCCAGATATCCAATCCCGACTACGAGCGCCTTGTGGGGCGAATCTATGAAAGCCATCGCCATTGCGGGAATCGCGGCGAAGATCGAACCAACGATGGGAATGAACTTCGCGACACCCGCGAGAATCCCAAGTGGGAGGGCTGCTTTGACTCGAAGCGCGAACAGAAAGACGGTTGTCACAGCGCCAATCAGTGTCATGGCGATAAGCTGGGTGACGAGCCACCGCCGCAGCGTAGTGGCGACGCCGGCCATGACGACAACGGTGCGCTTCCGGTCCCGGGACGGCACGAGCTCCAGCATTCCGCCGTGATAGAGGTGCGGCTCGACCCCAATGTAGGCGGCAATGAACAGAACGAGCAGGAAGGCTCCGCTCACGGCGAAGGTCGATGTCAGCACGCGGAGAAAGGAGTGCTGAGCGCCCCGGAATTGTGCCATTATCTCGCGGCGCAGCGTGCCACCCACTACAACTTCGCCCGCGTGTCGCGTTGAATCCTCGAGGACTCCTGCCGTTGGGAGCACCCTTAGAGTGTCCACGCGCAAAGAATCTCGAGCGGCTTTCACAGAGTCGGGGACGGCCTCTTCGTTGAAGAGAATTCCCAGCACGCCATTGGACCTATGGCCCAGCCAGGCATCGATCTTGTCCATCGCTTCCGGAAGACGCTGCTCCAGTTCTCTTGACTGCGCGCGAAGGATCGGCGCCATGCCGACACCGCCGCCAATGAGAAGGCCAAGAAATACTGTAAGAATCAGAGCGACGCCCAGGCCGCGCGGAATGCGTCGTTTCTGGAGCCAGTCGGCGCCCTGCGCGAGCGGGAGTCCGAACAAGACTCCGAGGAAAACCAGAAAGATTACGGGGTGTCCGATCCAGATCAGGCGGATGGTGATGTAGAAGGCGAAAATGAGCGCGAGCACGCGTACGACGTCGCGCGTCGGCAGCCGGATTGGGTCGCGGACGTCCATCCCGGTATCCTAAGCGGAACTACTTGTTTGCGCGAGTTTGCACGGACTTGACCTCGCCGTCACTCGAAGTAGCTTAATCATCGGCCGCCTCTCTCCGGAGACTCGGCCTTTTTTGTCAGTGAAAGCGGAGATGATTCATGCCAGCAACACCCGATGGACCGATCGCGATTTACTACGAGCACCCGGACTGGTTCAAGCCGCTATTCGCCGAGCTGGATCGGCGCGGCGTCCCGTACGTCCGCGTAGATGCGGCCGCACACTCGTACGATCCAGCCGAGACGAGTTCACCGTACTCGATCGTCTTCAACCGCGCGAGCCCGTCCGCGTATCTCAGAGGACACGCGCAGGCGACGTTCCACACCCTCAGCTGGCTTCGTCACCTCGAGCGAATCGGTGTGCCCGTCGTGAACGGCGTCACGCCGTATGAAATGGAAACCTCGAAGGCCCTACAGCTGGACATCCTCAACGAGCTCGGACTTCCCTACCCTCGCGCGCGCGTGATAAACAACGCGTCGCTGGCGAGCGAGGCTGCGCGCGACCTCCGCTTCCCCGTGGTGGTCAAAGCCAACATCGGCGGATCCGGCGCGGGAATCACTCGATTCGACACCGCCGCATCGTTGGCTGCTGCGGCGGCGAACGGCGCGATCGACCTCGGGGTCGACAACGTCGCTCTCGTGCAGGAGCTCGCGCCCTTGGCGGGCGGCCACATCACTCGCGTTGAAGTACTCGATGGAAAATTTCTCTACGCGATCAACGTCTTTCCAGCCGACAATTCTTTCAATCTGTGTCCGGCCGACGTCTGCCAGACAACTGACGGCAAGGAACTCTCGCGAAGCGCCTGCGCGGTCGACGCGCCGAAGAACGGCATGCGTGTCGAGAAGTTCAATCCTCCGACAGGAATCGTGAGGCAGGTCGAAGCAATAGCGGAGCGCGTCCGCCTCGATGTCGGCGGCATCGAATACCTGGTGGATGAGCGCGATGGCCGCCATTACTTCTACGACATCAATGCGCTCTCCAATTTCGTGGCGGACGCACCCAACGTGATCGGCTTCGACCCGTTCGCGCGCCTCGCCGACTATCTGGTCGAGCGCACTGGCAGTCCGGTGCTGGCGGGAGCCGCCTGATGCGCTACGGATACTGGCTGCCGGTTTTTGGAGGATGGCTGCGAAACGTCCCGGACGAGGGGATGAGCGCGACGTGGGAGTACGTGAAGCGTCTGGCGCAGAGAAGCGAAGAGATCGGCTTCGACATCACTCTCATCGCCGAATTGTTCATGAACGACATCAAGGGAATCGACGGAGATTCCCTCGAGGCGTGGTCGACGGCGGCGGCGCTCGCGGCGGTGACGGAAAAGCTCGAGCTGATGGTAGCGGTGCGGCCGACGTTCCACGAGCCGGCGATCTTCGCGAAGCAGGCAGCAAACATCGATCGCATATCGGGCGGAAGACTCGCGCTCAACGTCGTGTCGTCATGGTGGAAGGATGAGGCGCGACGCTACGGAATCCACTTCGAGGAGCACGACGATCGCTATGCGCGCACCGACGAGTGGCTCCGCGTCGTGAATGGGGTCTGGAGCGAGTCGCGATTCAGCTACGCCGGAAAACACTACAAGGTCGAGGAGACGATCCTCGAGCCGAAGCCCTTTCGTCGTCCGCGGCCGACGATCTACGCCGGAGGCGAGAGTCCGGCAGCGAAAGAGTTGATCTCGAGAGCGTGCGACGCGTACGTGATGCATGGTGACCCGCCCGAGCGCATCGCACCGAAAATCGCGGACATGAGCGCGCGTCGCGAAAAACTCGGGCTGGGGCCGATGGAGTACGGCGTTGCGGCGTACGCGATCGTGCGCGAAACCGAGGAGGAAGCTCGCAAAGACCTCGCGCGCATCACCAACGTTACTGCGGGCTCGCCGGGATACCAGAATTACCAGGACTGGATCTCGCACACGGCTCTGGAGCAGCAGGTGAGCCTCGAGGATTATTCGGTCTCGAACCGGGGCCTGCGCGCCGGGCTCGTAGGAACGCCGGAACAGGTGGCTGACCGGATCCGCGCGCTCGAGGCAGTGGGCGTTGACTTACTGTTGCTGCAATTCAGTCCTCAGCTCGAGGAAATGGATCGCTTCTCGGAGCTTGTGATGCCGTTGGTGGGGAGGGCGTCGCTCGTCTCGGCGTAGGGGCGTAGGGCGGGA